>NZ_JBEYLC010000090.1:0-18041 GCF_040635885.1 Nocardiopsis sp. NPDC006832
AAGGAGACGGTCGAGGTCGACGGTAAAAAGGTCGACGTTGAGTATCCGGACGCGGTTTTCAGTCGAGTGAACCCAAAGCTGTCCAACACCTTCGCTCAAAATGTAGCTAAAGAGGCACAAATGATTGCTGAGGCGGGACAATTATCTGCAGTTACTGTTGCTACAAGTATGGCAGGGCGTGGAACTGATATAAAGTTATCAAAAGAGGTTCATGATATCGGTGGCTTAGCAGTGATTATTAATGAACATATGGATAATAGCCGTGTTGATCGTCAATACTTCAATCAATATTTGTCAAGACGTCGAATACGTCATATTGTAGGCTATGTCCCTCAAGACATCGCACTATTCGAGCATATGACTGTCATGGAGAACATTGAGTTTTAGCCCGGTGGGGCGTCGACCCCCTCTCTTCGTACCCGGGGCGGCCAGAAGGCGCCGTAAGACCCCTGGGAGTGGTCCGGGCGTGAACCTCGGGCCCGGATCAACCCAGACGGAGTCCGAGGTCGCAGCGTGCGATACAGCGCCTCGAAGTCGGGTGGGAACGCGAAGGACCCGGCCGCGCTCGGCGGCCGGGTCCTTCGACTGTTCGGGGCGTACCCCGATGGACTCTAGTGGTCCTTGTCCTCGTTCTCGGCTCCATGGTGCAGGTGGTGCCCGGTGTGGGCCTCCACCCCCTCGAAGGAGATGTTGTCCTTCGTGTACCAGTGGGCCAGGGCGCGACGGAACCGGCCCATGCCCTTGCGGGCGTTGGGGTTCTCCACACCCTTGTCGTCGGTCTCGGGCTCCTCCAGTGCGGTGGAGGAGATGACCGGCTTGCTCTCCAGCACGTGGGTGGTCTCCGCCGAGCTCTCCTTGTGGACCTCGATGAACTCACCGCTGGGGAGCTGCTGGATGATGCCGCTCTCGTAGCCGTGCTCCAGGGTCTCCCGGTCACGACGCTGCAGGCCCAGGCAGATCCGCTTGGCGATGATGTAGCCCAGGACCGGACCCACGAAGATCAGCACACGGAAGATGTACGTGGTCAGGTACAGGTCGATCGAGAACGTCTCCGACAGGATGTCGTTCGAACCGGCGAGCCAGAGCACGCCGTAGAAGACGATGCCGCCGACGCCCAGAGCCGTACGGGTCGGGGCGTTGCGCGGACGGTCGGCGACGTTGTGGGCACGCTTGTCACCGGTGATCCACTGCTCGATGAACGGCCACGCCGCGAGCGCGCCGAACAGCAGACCCATGACGCCCAGGCCCGGGATCAGCACCGCCGTGATGATGGGGTATCCCTGGCCGATCGGGATCGTGAAGTCGAGCGTGTTCGGGAAGATGCGCAGCGAACCCTCCATGAAGCCCATGTACCAGTCCGGCTGGAGACCGGAGGTGATGGACGTCGGGCTGAAGGGGCCGAACAGGTGGATCGGGTTGATCTGGACGAACGCGCTCAGACCGGCGATCACGGCGAAGGTGAAGAAGAAGAATCCACCCGCCTTGACCGCGAAGGCCGGGAACATGGGTGTTCCGACCACGGTCTTGTCCGTTCGCCCTTGCCCTGGATACTGCGTGTGCTTCTGGTGCCACAGGATCATGAAGTGCGCCACGATGAGCGCCAGCAGGATCGCCGGGAGCAGCAGCACGTGCAGCATGTACAGGCGCGTGATGATGTCCTCGCCGGGGAACTCCCCGCCGAACAGGAACATCGAGATGTAGGAGCCCACCAACGGGATCGCCAGCATCACGCCCTGGAGGATGCGGACACCCATGCCCGAGGGCAGGTCGTCCGGCAGCGAGTAGCCGAAGAGGCCCTCGACCATGGCCAGGGAGAAGATGGCGACACCGATGAGCCAGTTGATCTCACGCGGCTTGCGGAACGCGCCGGTGAAGAACACACGGAGCATGTGCACCACCAGCGAGGCCACGAAGATCAGGGCGGCCCAGTGGTGGATCTGTCGAACGAGGAACCCGCCCCGGACATCGAAGTCGATGTGCAGGGTCGAGGCGAACGCCTCACTCATGGGAACGCCCTGGAGGCGCTCGTAGGAGCCGTCGTAGACGACCTCCAGCATGCTCGGCTTGAACCAGAGCGTGAGGAACACGCCGGTGACGAGCAGGATGATGAACGAGTACAGCGCGATCTCACCCAGCATGAACGACCAGTGGTTCGGGAAGACCTTGCGCAGGTTCTTCTCGCCGGTCTTGGCCAGGTGGAAGCGGTCGTCGATGAAGTTGCCGACGCCGCGCAGCGCCTTGGGTGCTTGCGTGGTCTTACTCATCGACTAGTCCTTGTATTCCCAGAACGTCGGCCCGGTCGGCTCGTTGAAGTCACCTCGGGCGACGAGGTAACCCTCGTCGTCGACGCCGATGGGCAGCTGCGGCAGCGGCCGGTGGGCCGGTCCGAAGACGACCTTGGCGGCGTCGGTGGCGTCGAACGTGGACTGGTGGCACGGGCACAGGATCCTGTGCGTGGTGCGCTCGTAGAGCGCCGCGGGGCAACCGACGTGGGTGCAGATCTTCGAGTAGGCCACGATGCCCTGGTGGGTCCAGTTCATGTGGGTCTCGTCGCTGCCCTCACGGACGGGAGTGTCCATGCCGGGCTTCCAGTCGTCCTCCGGCACCTTGATGAGCAAGATGACGGACTTGGCCTGGTCGGTGAGGCTCATCCCGTGCGGATACCCCTCGTCGTCCAAGGCCGGGAGCGCGGAGATCATCCCGTACGGGTCGTTCTCCAGGTCCTCGGCCTTGAGGTGACGGTGGGTGCCCTCGACGTACATGCGCATGCCGTCGACCCAGCGGGTCTCCTTCATCTGGTCGCCGGGGAGGGGCCCGGTGTCGCGCAGCAGCACGATCGGGGCCAGACCCAGCGGCAGCATGGCCAGGATGAGCGTACGGCGCATCAGCGGACGCTTGGTGAAGCCGCTCTCGTCGGCGCTCTTCATGAAGAACTCGCTGAAGGAGCTCTTCTCCTCCTCGCTGGAGGGAAGCTCGTCGTAGGGAGAGGCCACCTCGTAGTGGGGCATCACGTTGCGCGCCCACACCGTCATACCGGCGCCGATGGCGAACATCGCCAGGGTGAGCGTGCCACCCAGCAGCATGTTCGAGTACTGGCCGATCTGCGGGTCCGCGATCGCCGGCTCCCCCGCCGCGTTCGGCGGGAAGAGGAAGTAGGAGACCAAGAACCCGATACCGCCGAGGAAGGCGATGAGGAACCACACCGAGGCCAGCTTCTCGCCTCGACGCTGCTGCTCCTCCGGGCGCTTGTGGGTCTCCGAGGCCAGGTACGGCCCGTTGTGCTCACTCTCGGAGTGAGCCGAGGTCTCGGTCACCACGTCGTCGGTGTCCGCCGGGGTGCCGACGACACGTTCGTCGGCACCGGCCTCGTTGTTGTCGTTGTTGTTCTCAGTCATGGGCACGCTGCTTCGCCGTGATCCAGATCGCGCAGGCGATGATCAGGGACAGACCGATGGTCCATCCGATGAATCCCTCCGCGACCTGGCCGACACGCTCCAGGTCGAAGATGCCACCGGCGTTCGGTTCCGCCTGCAGCGTCTTCACGTAGGAGATGAGCTCCTGCTTCTCCTCGGGGGTGATGACGCCGTCGCTGAACATCGGCATGGCGCCGGGTCCGCTGACCATGGCCTCGTAGATCTCACGCGGAGTCGAGTCATGGATCTCGGGAGCCCAACGACCGTCGGTCAGGGCACCGCCGCCACCGGACCAGCTGTGGCAGTGCGCGCAGTTGGTCAGGTAGAGCTTCATGCCCATGTCGACGTCGTCGGCGCCCTCGATGTAGGCGTCGTAATCGGTCTCGTACTCCTCAAGAGCGATCTCGTAGGACTCCTCGTCCTCGAAGTTCTCGCGCTCGGGAGCGGCGGCCGGGACGTCATAGGGGATGTCGGCCCCCATGTCGTCGGTCCTGATCGACTCGTTGTAGTAGGCGATCAGGTCGGCCAGGTCCTGCTCGGACATGACCATGTCCTTGCGGGGCATCTGGGAATCGGGGTCCATCGACGGCATACGGCCGGTGCTGACCTGGAAGTCGACGGCGGCCGGCCCCACCTCACGGAGGTCGGGGCCGTTGGTCATCTCCCGGTTACCGTCCTCGTCCGTGTAGGTGCCACTCCCGTCGTAGTTGTGGCAGCTCGCACACGTCTGGTCGAAGATGGCCTTGCCGTTGGCCACGTCCACGTCCTCGGGGGACGGGGCCTCGGCCGAGAGCGTCTGCGCACGCGCCTCGTCCGAGGTGGGGGCCAGAGCGGCGAATCCCACCCCGAACAGGGCTAGCGCGAGGATGACGACGGCATACCCCGCCAGGGGATGCCGCCGCCGCGCGGTAATCCATTTCACGGTTTCCCCGTTTCGGGTCACTGGATGAAGTAGATGGTGAAGAACAAAGCGACCCAGACGACGTCGACGAAGTGCCAGTAGTAGGACACGACGATCGCGCTGGTCGCCTGTTGGTGAGTGAAGCGCTTCGCGGCGTACGTGCGTCCCAACATGATGAGGAACGCGATCAGACCACCGATGACGTGGAGTCCGTGGAAGCCCGTGGTCAGGTAGAACATCGACCCGTAGGCGCTCGACTGGAGAGTCAGCCCCTCGTGGACGATGAGCTCGTAGTACTCATAAGCCTGTCCAAGGATGAAGAACAGGCCCATGAAGAACGTGATGAAGAACCACATGCGCAGCTTCTTGACGTCGCCGCGCTCTGCGGCCCAAACGCCGAATTGCGCGGTGAAGCTGGAAGCCACCAGGACAATGGTGATCGTCGAGGCCCACGGCACGTTGAGGTGGACGTCCGCCCACTCGCCGAGCTCGGGGTTCCCGTTGGTCACCGATCGGATGGTGAAGTACATCGCGAACAGCGCGGCGAAGAACATGAGTTCGTTGGCCAGCCACACGATGGTGCCAACACTCACCAGGTCAGGACGCTTTGCCGCACCATGCGCTGATGCGGTTGCTGTTTTTGGGTTCGCGGTTGCTGTCGCCACGGGAGCATTATTACGGCATCCCGCGAAGACCCGTACTCGACCCCCCGTAAGGCGACGGATCAGGTCCGGGATCGGCCATCCTCTGCGGCTCGGGTGACGGTGTGGTCGTGACTCGGGCGTTACTGTAGCGGCCCCGCTCGTGATCCGGGGCACGCCACGCGCTTACACGCGAGAAGTGGCGCGAACCTGCGCGGCTGAGGCGTTCCGAGACGTTCAGTACCCCCTCGAAAGCCCCCCGAACCCTTCAAAAACAACGGCCCGGCATCGAAAGAATCACCTTTGGACAACGTCACCTCGGGAGGCCCTGAACGAAGGGCCCCGAGATCCTGGCATCCTGTGGTGTCCAAGGTCTCAACGCCTCAACGTCCACCCACCCTCATCCGGGGCGCGGGAGCATGAGGCAATAGAGTCGGAGTGGAAACAGTCAACGAACGCCACGGTCGCACCCCCCATGGCCGCGACCGAGGGCTGACGCGATGGGACGGTTGCGCGATGAGCGGTACGGACACGGGCGCCAGGATGCGCGTGCTGGTCTACAGCGACAAGGCCGACACCCGTGAGCAGGTCCGGACGGCCATCGGCCGCCGGCCCGCCACCGATGTCCCCAAGGTCGAGTTCGTCGAGTGCGCCACCGCGCCCGGCGCCCTGCGCAAGCTGGAGTCCAAGGACCCCGCCGAGCGCATCGACGTGGCCATCTTCGACGGTGAGGCCGCGCCCACCGGCGGGATGGGCCTGTGCCGCCAGGTCAAGGACGAGATCTTCCAGGGCCCGCCGATCCTGCTCCTGGTGGGCAGGCGGGACGACCGTTGGCTCGCGACCTGGTCGCAGGCCGACCAGGTGGTGAGCCACCCCATCGACCCGGTCGCGCTCGCCCAGGCACTGGCCGAGCTCATGCGCCGGCGTGCGGTCGCGCTCACGGGGTGACGACGACCGTGGGGCGTGACGCGCACGGCCGGCTGACGGCCGTAAAGGACAACGGCGAGAGAGACCTGCGCCGTCGGTTGGTGATGGGCGGAGCCCTCAACCACGGCGCCGACATCGGGCGATGGCGCGGCCGCGCCTACAACGCCCTCTCCTTCGCCCGGGGACGCTGAACGGGGCGGGCGCACTCGTGTGCCCGCCGCCGGCGCCCCTTTTCCTTTCCACGCCCTTCCGCCAGGAGTCCACATGAACGTCCCCGTTCCCTCGGCCGCGCCGGCCGAGAACAACGCGCTCGATACCAACGCCCAGGAGACCTCCGCCGTCCAGGAGCGGACCTGGTCCAACCTGATCACCGCCCTGCTGGGCGGGGTCTCCCTCAGCGCGGCCGACACCGAGTGGGCGATGAACGAGATCATGTCGGGTTCGGCCACCGACGCCCAGGTCGCGGGGTTCGCGATCGCCCTGCGCGCCAAGGGCGAGGGGGTGTCCGAGGTGACCGGTCTCGCCCAGGGCATGCTCGAACACGCGGTGCGTATCGAGGTGCCCGGGCCCACGCTCGACATCGTCGGGACCGGCGGCGACCGCGCGCACACCGTGAACGTGTCCACCATGGCGGCGATCGTGAGCTCGGCCGCGGGTGCCCGGGTGGTCAAGCACGGCAACCGCGCGGCGTCGTCCTCGTGCGGGACGGCCGACGTGCTGGAGCGTCTCGGTGTGGTCCTGGACCTGCCGCCGGAGCTGACCGTGCGGCTGGCCGAGGAGGCCGGCATCTCCTTCTGCTTCGCTCCGCTGTTCCACCCGTCGTTGCGGTACGCGGCCAAGCCGCGCCGTGAGCTGGCGGTGCCGACCGTGTTCAACTTCCTGGGTCCGCTGACCAACCCGGCGCAGCCCACCACCTCCGCCATCGGCGTGTTCGACGAGCGCATGTGCGAGGTGATCGCGGGGGTGTTCGCCCGCCGTGGTTCGTCGGCGCTGGTGTTCCGCGGCGACGACGGTCTGGACGAGCTGACCACGGCCACCACCTCCACCGTGTGGGTCGTCCGCGACGGTGAGGCGCGTCAGGAGCGGCTGGACCCGACGGACCTGGGCATCGCGCGTTCGGCGCCCGACGCCCTGCGCGGCGGCGACGTGGACTTCAACGCCCAGGCGGTGCGCGACATGGTGGCGGGTCGGCCCGGCCCGGTGCGCGACGCGGTGCTGCTCAACGCCGGGGCCGCGCTGGCGGCGGTCGACGGTATCGAGGGCGACCTGACCGAGGCGGTTCGCGCCGGCTACGATCGGGCCGCGGCCGCGGTGGACGAGGGCGCGGCGCGGCGACTGCTGGAGACCTGGGTGAGCGCCAGTCAGGAGCTCGCCAAGGGCGTCTGAGGCGCCTGGGCCGCCTGTGGGGGCCTTCGAGGACGAGGAGGGGCGCGGTGGATTCCGATCCACCGCGCCCCTCGTGTTTTCGCCTGCCCGACCGGTTCTACCAACCGATCGCGAAGGCCGACTCCAGGTCGTGCTTGGAGTAGGTCTGGAAGGAGATGTGGGTGTCGGAGGAGGTCACACCGGGCACCTTGTTGACCCGGCCGGGGATCACGTCCGCCAGGTCCTCGTGGCGCCGGACCCGCACCATGGCGATGAGGTCGACGCCGCCGGTCACGGAGTAGACCTCACTGACCCCGTCGATGTCGGCGATGGCCTCGGCGACCTCGGGGATGCGGTGGACGTCGGCCTTGATCATGACGATCGCGGTGATCACTGTGCCTCCTGGCGTTGGTAGAGCATGTGCGGGACGAGACACCCCTAGTACACGTCCGATAGGCGTGTTCCGGAGCGCCACCGCAGTCGGTAGACCGCCAGTCCCGCGATCACCCCCGCGACGAAGCCGTAGACGTGTGCCGCGTAGGCCACGCTGGATCCGCCGCCCGGGGCGGTCGAGGATGTGACGTAGAGAAGATACTGAAGCGCGAAGTAGCTTCCCACCACGGCCCACCCGGGCAGACGCATCGGGATCACCCCGAACACCAGGGTGGTGACCCGGCTTCGGAACTGGACCACGAGATAGGCGCCGAGCACCCCGGAGATGGCCCCGGAGGCCCCGATCATGGGGATCCCGCCGTCCTGGTCGACCAGCGCGTGCCCGAACGCGGCGACCACCCCGGTGGCCAGGTACAGCAGCAGGAAACGGACCTTGCCGAGCCGGTCCTCGACGACGGGACCGAACACGAACAGGTACACCATGTTGCCGAGAAGGTGGGCGGAGCCGCCGTGCAGGAACATCGAGCTGAGCACCGAGAACCAGACGACCTTGCCGTCGATGGGTCCGCATTCGGGGGTCAACGGTTCGGCCAGGTCGACCCGGCCGAGCATCTCGTCGGGGATGGCGCCCCAGCGCATGAAGTACGCGTCGATCGAACACACGCGTTCGAACAGGTCGACGGGATACCAGACGGCGGTGGCGGCCTGCGGGGAGAGCAGGTAGACGAGCACGTTGACCGCGATCAGGCCGTAGGCCACGACCGGGGCGCGGCGGACGGGGTGGTCGTCATTGAGCGGAAGCGCGGCCATGGGCCCAGTGTGTCATCCGAGTGTGCGCTTCGGCTCCCCGCAACGGGCATGTCCACTCACCTTCGACCTCCACCAGGCGTGCGCCGGGCGTGACGAGCCAGTCCAGGATCAGTTCGCTCTCCCCCGCGGTGGCGTTGGGGACCGGCCCGTGACCGGGCGGGACGCGTTCGGCGGTGGCGACCAGGGAGGCCAGGAAAGCGGTGGGGTCGGTGCCCGGTGTGAGGACGGCGCTCGCGGCCAGGCGTCCGTGACGGACCACGATCGTCTCCCATCCGGTGGCGCCGGGGCGTGAGGCGACCAGGTGCGGTACCGCGGCGATGGCGGTGAGCCGTTGGACTCGGCGGGCGCCGCGCAGGAAGGCCATGAGGCGGTCGCGCAGGCTCGCCGCCTCTTCGTAGCGCAGGTCCTCGGACAGCTCGCGGATGCGTCCGGTGAGGGCGTCCAAGACCACGGCCGGGTCGGTGGTCATGGCGGTGCGGGCGGCCTCGGAGTGGACCGTGTAGGCGTCCAGGGGCTCGGTGCCGTCGCAGGGCGCGCCACAGCGGCCCAGTTGGGCGAGCACGCACTTGGGGACCACCCGTTCGGGCGGGGCGAAGGTGTGGGTGCACTGGCGCAGCGGCAGCGCGTGCAACAGTGCCTCCTTGGCCTCCTCGGCCTCGCGTGCCGAGTTGTAGGGGCCCAGGTAGGGGGCGCCGTCGTCGCGAACCGCCCGCACGACCGACAGCCGGGGGTAGGTGTCCGTGGTGAGCTTGACCCAGCGGGCGTTCTCCGGGTTGCGGGAGCGACGGTTGAACGGTGGTTTGCGTTCGGCGATGATCCGCAGTTCGCGGACCGAGGCCTCCAGGTCGGTGGTGCACACGATGGGGGTCACCGACACCACCAGGCCGGCCATCTCCCGGATGCGGCGGCGCGATTCGGCCGCGGTGAAGTAGGAGGCCACTCGTCGGCGCAGGTTGTTGCTCTTGCCGACGTACAGGCTGCGCCCCTGGGCATCGTTGAACACGTACACGCCGGGGCGTTCGGGCAGGTCCTCGGCCAGGTGGCGTCTGGCCCGCTGGGCGCGGGTGGCGGGTTTGGCGACCGAGCGCAACTCCTCCAGGCTGGTGACGCCCAGCGGGGTGAGGCGTTCGATGAGCCCGTTGAGCACGTCCACGGTGGCGCGGGCGTCGTCCAACGCCCGGTGGGTGGGGGCGACGTGGGCTCCGAAGTAGGTGGCGAGCGTGCCCAGTCGGTGGTTACGGACCTGGGGCGCGGGGAGCAGGGCCCTGGCCAGGCGCAGGGTGTCGACCACCGGGGGCGCCGGCCATTCCAGGCCCGCACGTTCGCAGGCGGCCTTGAGGAAACCGGTGTCGAAGGGCGCGTTGTGGGCGACCAGAACGGTGCCGGGGGCCTCTTCCAGGAACGCGAGCAGCTCCGGCAGGACCTTCTCGATCGGCGGGGCCGTGGCCACCATCGCCTGGGTGATGCCGGTCAGCAGGGTGATGTTGGCCGGGATGAGCATTCCCGGGTCGACGAGGGTGGTGTACTCGCCGATGATCCCGCCGCCGCGAACGCGTACGGCCCCGATCTCGGTGATCCGGGACTTGGAGGCGCTGGTTCCGGTCGTCTCCAGGTCGACCACGACGAAGGTGGCCCCGGCCAGTGGAGTGCCGAGGTCGTCGATGCTGGTCTGGTCGCCGAAGGGCGTCGCGGGCTGTCCAACCACGCGGTCAGGTTAGTCGGGGGTGACGACCGAACCCGTCCGGGATGCCGGTCGACCCACCCGACATGGAAAGATGTGGGCGTGGGCGGTCCCGACGTCGAGTGACCGATGGGTCCGGCGACGGCCGCCACGAACAGGCAACGACACCGAGGAGGAACCGTGGGGATCGCGATGCCGGGTGACGATGAGCGTTGGCGATGCACCGGGTGCGGCAATCTCACGCGGTTCGACGTGACGCGCACCGTGCGTTCGCAGGACTACGTGCACCAGGAGCTGTCCGGCGCCGGCGCCGTCGAGGAGCGCACCGTGCTGGCGGAGACGATCGAACGGGTGAAGTGCCGTTGGTGCGGCGCCACCGACAGTGTGGAGATCGTCCCCCGTCCTGACGCCGAACAGTCGGTCCCCGACACTTCGGCGGAGAGCCCGACGGGTCGGTCATGAGCCCCGGCCCGGTGACGGGCGGCTCCGGCGAGGAGGACCGCTCCGAGCGGGAGGACGGTGAGGAGCACCTCGTGCGCTCCCTGCCCGAGCCGGTGCGCGCGCGGGTCGTGGAGTACGGGTCCGACGTGTTGGGCGGCATGCGCGCGTCGGACCTGCCGCCCGTGCTGCGCAGGGTGGCCAGGTTCGAGCCCCGTCGACGCGCACGACTGGCCGGACCGCAGATCGCCGCGCAGTTGGAGACCGACGCGGACTTTCGTGGTCTGGTCGCCGCTCGCGTGGAGCAGGTGTGGCCCGAACTCGCCGAGGGCATGCGGTCCGGGGTGGTCCCGCCCGCCGCCGATCCGGTGACGGTGGCCGCCTGCGCGTACCTGCTGCGTCCCCCCGGGTGGGCCGGGATCATCGAGGACGTCCACCTCGAACTGGACCGTCGGCACAGCGCCAAGGAGGTGGATGAGGCCGCCGAGGCGCTGGAGAGCGTACGCCGGGAGCTGGAGGAGGCCCGCCGCGGCCTCCAGACGGACCTGGAGCGACAGCGCGCCACCATCGTCGAGCAGCGCGCCGAGATCGCCGAGCTGCGCCGCAAGGTGCATCACGAGCGTCAACGCGCCAAGACGGCCACCGCCGAGGCCGAACAGGTCCTGTCCGAGATCCGGGACCGTCGGGACGAGACCGAGGGGCGGATCAGCGGCCTCGAAGTGGAGAACCGTCGGTTGCGTTCCCGGCTGGCCGACGCCGAGGCCCAGGTGGAGAACTCCCGCCGCGCGGTGCGCGCCGGCCGCAACGCCGACGAGGCGCGTCTGCGTGTGCTGTTGGACGTGTTGGTGGACGCCTCACACGGACTGCGTCGCGAGCTCGCGCTTCCCACCGGCCTGGACAGCCCCGCCGACCTGGTCGCCGAGGCCCATGAGGAACAGCGTCGGGTGTCCTTGGGCGGGCTGCCCGACGACGACCCGGGTCTGCTGGACCACCTGTTGACCGTGCCTCGGGTTCATCTGCTGGTGGACGGCTACAACGTCACCAAGACCGGCTACGGGAACCTGCCGTTGGCCGATCAGCGCAATCGCCTGCTCGCCTCGTTGGAGGGGCTGGCGAGTCGCACCAAGGCGGAGATCACCTGTGTGTTCGATGGCGCGGACGTGGACACTCCCCCGGTGACGCCCAGCCGCCGGGTCCGATTGTTGTTCAGCGCGCCCGGGGAGACCGCGGACGAGGTCATAGTCCGGCTGGTGCGGGCCGAGCCCCCGGGCCGGCCGATCGCCGTTGTGACATCCGACAAGGAGATCGTCCAGGCGGTGCGCGGGGTCGGCGCTCGGGCCGTCCCCTCCCTGATCTTCCTGCGAAGACTCGATTGAGAACGCGCCTGTTGTGACCACGGTCACCACCGAGCGTGGTGGTGACCGAGGCTCGTTGTGGTTGAGAGGGGAAGGCGCGTCCGCTAGGTTCATCCCGAACGTGAGTGCTTCGTCGGGTAGAAGGCCACCTTTGTGCCACCCCACCCCGGCGAGGGCCCGCACACTCATGTCGGCCCGCCTCAAGGCGTGGGCCCCCTACCCTTTCCGTCTCCCAGTCACCCCTGCGGACTTCTCAGACACTCAAGGAGCGTGGACCGCCATGAAGAACCCCGGTGGTCGGCGTACTGCTCGCCGAATCGCTACGACCGGCCTCGGTGTGGTCGCCGCCGGCACCTTCATCGCCCCCGGCATCGCCCATGCGGAACCGACCCAGGACGAGGTCGAGGACCGCATCGAGGAACTGAACCAGGAGGCCTCGGAGGCAGTCGAGGCCTACAACCAGGCCGAAGAGGACTACGAGACGGCCAAGGCCGCCTACGACGAACTCGACGAACAGGTCGGGGACGAGCAGGATCGCTACGACGAGCTGCGCGAGCAGGTCCAGCAGTTCGCCAACGCCACCTACCAGGGCGGCGAGCTCGACTCCACCACGAACATCCTCACCTCCGACGGCCCCGAGGCCCTGCTGGCGCAGAACGCCGACCTGAACTACCTGTCGGACGCCCAGCAGTCCCAACTCGACGACTTCGGTGACTCCTCCGAGCGTCTCTTCGCACTCAAGGACGAGGCCGAGACGTCCCTCGACGAGGCCGAGGACACCTTGGAGGAGAGCGAGGAGGCCAAGGACGAGGTCGAGTCCGCCATCGAGGAGCAGCAGGAACTCCTCGCGCAGTTCCCCGACGCGGACAGCTCCGGCGAGGGCGCCGACGACAGCGCCGGGCAGTCCCACGAGGGCAGCGGCAACGCCTCCAGCGCCCTGGACTTCGCCTACTCGAAGGTGGGCCTGCCCTACGTCTACGGCGGCACCGGCCCCAACGGATACGACTGCTCCGGTCTGGTCCAGGCGTCCTGGCGGGCCGCGGGCGTGGACCTGCCGCGTACCACCTACGCCCAGGCCGGGCTCGGCACCCGTATCAACGACATGGGCTCGCTCCAGCCGGGCGACATCATGTTCTTCTCCGGCCAGGCCCACAACGGTCTCTACGCCGGCAACAACCAGATGGTGCACGCCCCTCGCACGGGCCGCAACATCGAGGTCGTGGGACTGGCCGCCTACTGGGCCGGTCAGTTCGAGTTCGCCGTGCGCCTGTAGCGCGCCGCGCCGACACTCGTCGAGGCCGTCGTCCCTTCCGGGACGGCGGCCCTTTTTCGTTTCGCGGTGACACCGGGTAACGGCAAGTCAGGAGTTTCGGACAGGCCGCCTGATGCACCGGAACGTCACGAATCAGTTGAGAGCGGCCCAAGGGATGCACTAATGTTCATCGCCGAGCGTGGTCGCTCCTCTTCACCGAACCCCGTCGGTGACGACCACGTCCGGGCCGGGTCACTCCCCGCAGCCTTTCGGTCGACCTCTTCGACTTGGTCCCGCCCGGTGCACTCCCTTGTTCCCGCCTCATCCGGGACGAGGGGAGAAAGGTGTTGCCAGTGTCTGCATTCCGTGGCGCCTCCGGTCGCCGATCGGCCGTCATCGCCTCGATCTGCGTCGGGGCCTTCCTCGCCCCCACCGCCGTGGCGCACGCCGAGCCGACCGCCGACGAGGTGCGAGAGGAGATCGAGAGTCTCGAAGAGGAGTTCATCGAGCTCAACGCGGCCTACAACGACGCCCAGGAGGCGCACGAGGCCGCGGAGGAGAAGCTCGAAGAACTGCTCGGCGACATCGAGACCGCCGAGGAGACCATCGACGAGCTGAGCGGCGGGGTACGTAGCCTGGCCAACATCGCCTACACCGGTGTCGATCCGACCTCGCCCACCCACTTGATCGGCGCTACCGGCCCCGAGGAGGCCCTGGAGCACCAGGCCGATCTCACGTACCTGTCCGAGCAGCAGCAGGCCGGCCTGGATCAGTACGTCGACGAGCTGGAGCACCTGGAGTCCCTGCGCGAGGAGGCGGAGTCCACCGAGGAGAGCGCCGCCGACGCGTTGGAGGACGCGGAGGAGGCCACCGAGGAGGCCGAGGCCTCCATCGCCGAGCAGGAGGAACTGCTCGAAGAACTCTCCGCCGAGGAACAGGCCGAGGCCACCGAGAACGTCGGCAACGACAGTGGGAGCGGCGGCGGCGACAGCGGCGGCGGTGCGAACTACACCGGCCCGGCCACCGGCAACGCCCAGGTCGCCCTGGACTTCGCCTACGCCCAGATCGGCAAGCCCTACGTCTGGGGCGGCACCGGACCGGGCGGCTACGACTGCTCCGGGCTGACCCAGGCCGCCTGGGCCCAGGCGGGCGTCAACCTGCCGCGCACCACCTACGACCAGGTCAACGCCGGACAGCGGGTGTCCTGGGAGAACATGCAGCCCGGAGACCTGATGTTCTTCTACGGCGCCAGCCCCACCCACGTGGGCCTGTACGCGGGCGACAACGTGATGGTGCACGCCTCCACGTCCTCGCGCCCCATCGGCACGGTCACCCTCAACGACTACTACCGCTCCAGCTTCACCACCGCCGTGCGGCCGTGACCTGTCGCCTCTCCGCTTCGCCCGGGCCCGTGGTGCGTTCGCCACGGGCCCGAGGCGTCTTTCCGCAACCCCCGAGGAAACTCCCCCTAGACTCACCAGGGTGTCGCGAACCCTGATCATCACCAACGACTTCCCACCCCGCGCGGGCGGCATCGAGTCCTTCGTGCACGAGCTCGCCCTGCGCCACCGGCCCGGGTCGGTCGTGGTCTACTGCTCCTCCCCCCAAGCCGCCGACCAGGCGGCCGACCCCCACTTCGACCTCCGTCAGCCCTTCCCGATCGTGCGGGACGCGGCCAAGGTGCTGCTGCCCACTCCACGAGTGGTGCGACGGGCGCGGGTGATCGCCGAACTCGAAGGGTGCGACTCCGTGCTCTACGGCGCCGCGGCCCCGTTGGGGTTGGCCGCGGCCCACCTGCGTCCCCTGCGGCAGGTCGCGCTCACCCACGGGCATGAGACCGGTTGGACCGTCCTACCCGGGCCCGCCACGGCGCTGCGACGGATCGGCGACACCGTGGACACCGTCACCTACCTGGGCGAATACACCCGACGCCGGTTGGCGCGCTCCCTGTCCCCCGCCGCCGGCGCGCGCATGCGCCGGTTGGCCCCCGGCGTGGACACCGACCGTTTCCGGCCCGGCGCCGGAGGCGAGGAGGTGCGCGAACGTCTGGGGTTGGGCGAACGCCCCGTGGTGGTGTGCGTCTCGCGCATGGTGCCGCGCAAGGGGCAGGACACCCTGATCCGTGCCTGGCCGCGGGTGCTGGCGGACGTCCCCGACGCGGTATTGCTTTTGGTGGGCGAGGGTCCTTACGCCTCCCGGCTGCGTTCGGCCGCCGCCGGGCTGGACTCGGTGCGCTTCACCGGCCCGGTCCGGGCCGAGGACCTGCCCGCCCACTACGACGCGGGCGACGTGTTCGCCATGCCGTGTCGGACCCGGCGGGGCGGGCTGGACGTGGAGGGCCTGGGGATGGTCTACCTGGAGGCGTCGGCCACCGGGTTGCCGGTGGTGGCGGGGTCCTCGGGCGGCGCCCCGGACACGGTCCTGGAGGGCGAGACCGGGCACGTGGTGGACGGATCCTTGCCCGGTCCCGCAGCCCGAGCGCTCATTCGACTCCTGAAAGACCGCGACCGCGCCGCCCTGATGGGCGCACGCGGCCGCGAATGGGTTACCCGGGAGTGGGGTTGGGATCAGACCCTGAGTCGCCTTGACGACCTCCTGAGAGGCCCTGAGGGGATCTGAGGCGTCCCCGTGGCCCCTGCCTCCTAGAGGTCCTCCCCATGGACGTCCCCGGGGGTTCCCGACCCGTCGGTGCCCTGGGGCTCACCGGTGGCGCTCTGCTCCAGCCACTCCTCCCAGGAGCGCTGGTAGAAGCCCCAGCCGTTGTCCCATTCCAGCTCGCGGTCGGTACCGGTGGTCTCCAGGACGTCGCCCATCAGCGACTCGTCGTGGAACCAACGAGCGTCCTCGACGGTCATGTTGGTGCACCCGTTGGAGGTGTTGGCGCTGCCCAGGTTGCCGGCGTTCCAAGGGGCGGCGTGGGAGAACTCGCCGCTGTTGGAGGTGCGCACCGCCCAGTCGACGTCCAGTCGGTAGTGACCGGGTTCCCCCTCCTCGATTCCGACGGTGGCGGAGTCCATCACCAGGGACTCGTACTTCTCCATGGTGAGGTGGACACCGGAGGTCGTCGTGTTGAAGCGTTCGTCGGCGGCCCCGTTGCTCACCGGGATGGTGCGGACGTTCTCACCGTCGACGGACACCTCCATCTCGTGGTCGGGGACATGCATCGTGGAGATCATCTCCCTACCGACCTCGAACTCGATGCGGTGATCGCTCACCCCGAAGACACCGTCGGAGGCCTCCACCCCGGCCAGGTGCAGGTCGACCGCGATCTCCTGGTAGGGCTCCCAGTACTCCTCCGGTCGAAAGACCGCCATCTGGTCGGAGACCCAGTTCCAGGCCCCCTGCGCCTCCTCCTCGGAGATGACCTCCATGGAGTTCTCCACCTGCTCCTTGTTGGTGACGGGCAGGTCGAAGTTGATGATCACGGGCATGCCCACCCCGACGGTCTGCCCCGAGGTGGGGAAGTTGGAGACCAGTTCGAGGCTCTGCCCTTCCGTGGTGTCCTGCGTGGTGAACTCGGAGACGACCTCGGTCTCCTCGCCCTCGGCGTCGGTGGCGGTCGCGGTCACGGTGATCGCCGAACCGGGATGCAGGTTCCAATCGGCCACCCAGGCGTCCTCGGCCTCGTTGAGGGTGCCGGTGACGTCGTGGACCGTGGGTTCCTCCGCCCCCTCCGCCTCACCGTCGCCCGCCTCGGACGCCTCGGACGGGTCGACCTGGTCGATCCGCACGTCGGTGATGGTCCCGCCCTCGGCCGCGACCCGGACCGGGGTGTTCGGCGCGATCTCGGTGGCTCCCGGTTCGGGGGTGATGGTGACCTCGGGACCGGCCTCCTCGGTGGCCTGCTCGTCCGTCTCCGGCTCCTCATCGGTGCTGCAGGCGGTGAGCAGGACGAGCACGGCCATGGCCAGGGCCCCTCGTGAGTGGGCTCGTCGCTTCACACAGTCCTCCAACGTCCATTCGGTCGGCGCACCGGAGCATCCGGCCAGGGCCGGAGCCTTTCCGTGCCCTTCGGGCAACGATAAAACAACGGCCCCGGTGCCCGGCACGCGTCACACGGACGCGTGGCCGGCCACCGGGGCGGTGACACTCACATCTTACCCTGGGTGATCATCTTCCCTCGAAGAGCAATCGCCTCCGGGGTCGATCTCAGTGCTGGAACTCCTTGCGGTAGTACTCGAAGACCCAGCCGATCGTGGTCAGGATGATGGCCAGGAAGCCGAGGAACAGCATCCACCAACCGATCGCCATACCGACCGCCGTGAAGGCGACGGCCAGCGCGACGAACATCGGCCACCAGCTGTGCGGGCTGAAGAACCCGTACTCGCCGGAGTTCTCGGCGATCTCACCGTCGAGGCGCTCCTCGGGGGGAAGCCCGTGGTGGTGCTCACTACGGCGAGCCGACTGCCAGAGCCAGAACCCGATCATCCAGCCGAAGCCGATGCCGATGATCAGGATGGTGGAACCGGCCCACTCGATCTGGCCGGTCTCCAGGTAGGACCAGTAGATGTACAGGGCACCGACCAGACCGAAGAAGGTCGCGATCCCCATGAACAGGTAGGCCTGCATCTTCATATGGGCCGCCTCCTACTTCTTCTCGGCACCGGCGGCGACGGCACCGGGGGCCGCGACGTGCGGGTGGTTGAGGTCGAAGGCCGGACGCTCGGACCGGATCCGCGGCAGCGACGTGAAGTTGTGCCTGGGCGGCGGGCAGGACGTGGCCCACTCCAGGGAACAGCCGTAACCCCACGGGTCGTCCACCTCCACCATCGGCGCCTTCTTCGCGGTGACGTAGATGTTCCAGAAGAAGATCAGCGTCGAGGCGGCGAGGACGAACGAGGAGATCGAGGAGATCTGGTTCAGCT
>NZ_JBEYLC010000091.1:0-17499 GCF_040635885.1 Nocardiopsis sp. NPDC006832
CTGGGCAACGTCGTGCTGCCGCCGCTGATCAAGCAGTACTTCCCCGACCGAATCGCCGCGCTGAGCACCGTCCAGATGGTCGCGATCCACCTTGGCGCGCTCTTCCCACCGCTGGTGGCCGTGCCCCTGGCCGAGGTCGCCGGGTGGCGGGTCGCCCTGGGCGCCTGGTCGGGCATCGCCCTCGTCGCCGCCCTCCTGTGGGCCGTGCAGTGGCGCAGGGGCGGCCCCGTGGCCTCCCCGACCACGACGATGGGAGATGATCGGCCCCTGGCCCGCCCCATCCTGCGGATCGGCATGGCCTGGCGGATGGCCCTGCTCTTCGGCATGGTCACCTGGAACGTCTTCACGCTCTTCACCTGGCTGCCCGCCCTGTTGAGCGACGCCGGGCACGGCCCCGCCGCCGCGGGGAGCATGGTCTCGCTGATGGTCGGCACCAGCCTGCTGTTCGGCCTGGTCGCGCCCGCGGCCACCCTGCGCACCGCCGATACCTTCCCGATCGTCGCCCTGGGACTGTCCGGTTACGGGATCGGTTACCTGGGTGTGGCGCTGGCACCGGGGCTCGCCGTCGTGTGGGTCCTCTTCCTTGGACTGGGCACCAGCCTGTTCGTGGTCACCATGACCATGATCAACGCTCGAAGTTCCACCGCCCGGGGCGCCGCCGCCCTGTCCGGGTTCGTGCAGGGCGCCGGTAGCGGGATCGCCCTGGGCGGGCCGCTGCTGTTCGGACTGTTGAGCGAGCTCACCGGCGGTTGGACCGCCTCCTACGTCCTCGTCGCCGGAGGTTCGCTCGTGGTGGCGGCGGTCGTCGCCTACGTCGAACGCACCCCGTGGACCATCGAGGCGGCGGCGCGGGGACGGCGTCCCCGTCGAGACGGGGCGGGACTCCTCCACGCCTGATCGGACGGCGCCCGGGAGAGAGACGTGAGCGTTTCGGGCCGGCCCCTTCCCAACCCCGGGAGGAAGGGGCCGCCCCACCGATTCCGTTTCCGTCCGGCCCGCCGATGTCCCGAAAGGGGAAATCGGTGACGGACGGTCACTGGAAAACGTCACACCCGCCCCTGTGAGTGCCCTGAGACCCATTTTCGCGGGACGAAAGGCACAGGGAGAACAGGCGCATGCATGTGCACAAACGGCCAATAGTGGCCACTTTCATGGATATGCATCACATGCGGTCTCAGAAGCTCGTCAATGCCTACAACAGGCGCATAATGGCCACATGAGCATCCAACCCCCCGCATGCCCTTATTTCGCGTATCCCGAATTCCCTCCCTGATCGCCTCGACCCCGAGGGGAACAACGGTTCAGCACGTCGGAGGTGGGGTCGGGGAACCCCGGCTCTCCGCGGGCACACCACGGGAAGTCGCACACAATGACCATGGAACGGCCACAGCCGTACCGCCACCCGGAACGACCGGGGAACGGGGCCGAGGGACCCGCTCCGCTCATCCGCAACCAGGACTTCCAGGCCCTGTGGGCCAGCCGCTTCTTCGCGGGATTGGGCAAGGAGAGCGGCGAGGTCGCCTACCCCCTGCTGATCCTCCTCCTGGCCGGGTCCGCGTCCCAGGCGGGCATCATCGGCGCCGCGCAGGTCGCCACCACCATGATCACGGCCGTGGTCGGAGGTGCCCTCGCCGACCGCGTCAACCGGCGCGCCATCCTGCTCGTCTGCGACATCGGACGGCTCCTGCTCCTCGTCGCCTTCGCCTCGCTACTGCTCAACGGTGAGGCCGACGTGCCGCTCGTCATCGGGGTGGCGGTCACCTCCTCGGCCCTCACGGGTGTCTCCAACCCGGTGGCCATGGCGGCGATCAAACAGCTCGTCCCGTCCTCGCAGATCGCGAGCGCGTCGGCGCAGAACCAGATCCGTTTCTTCAGCACCACCGCGCTGGGCGCGCCGCTCGCCGGTTCGCTGTTCGGCCTGGGTCGCGCCTTCCCGTTCCTCGCAGAGGCGGTCTGCTACCTGTTGTCCACGGCGCTGCTCCTGCGCATCCGCCGACCCATGCAGGCCCCTAGGCGCGCCGAAGGGGAACCGTGGACCCTGCGCGGCACCGTCACCGGGTTCGTGCTCCTGGCCCGGCACCCGATCCTGCGGCCGATGATGTGCTGGATCATCGGGTTCAACCTCGCCTTCACCCAGACGGGTGTGTTCCTCGCGATCATCGCCACCGCGAACGAACGAGGTGCCTCCAACCTGCTGGTCGGAGTGACCGTGTCACTGGCCGGGATGGGCGGGCTGGCCGGAGCGTTGGCGGCCGGTCCGGTGTTGCGGGCGGTGAGCCCCTCCCGGATCCTCCTCTTCACCGCGTGGTCGGCTCCGGTCTGCGCGCTCGTCCTGGTGGTCACGCCCGGAGTGCTTCCGCTGGGGATGATCGTGGCGTTCGTCTTCGCCGCGGTCCCCTGCGTCAACGCGGTCTTCTTCGGTTACGTGGCCGCCACGGTGCCCGACCACTACCAGGGGCGGGCCCTGGGCGCGGTGACCTTCATGGCGCTGCTGTCCCAACCGATCGGCATCGTCGGGGTGGGGGTGGTCTTCGACCTGGCCGGCCCGATCGCGGTGTTCGTGACGATGGCGGTGGTGTCCGCGCCGGCCGCGCTGTTCACCCTCGGACCCACCATGCGCGCCCTGCCTCGCCCGGATGAGGTCGCCGTCCTCTGAGGAGCCGTTCCCCGCCGTTCCGGCCGCCCGTCGAGCGCGCCGTGACCCCTTGGTCCCGCGGGGTCACGGCGCGCTCGGGCCATCGGTACCGGTCAGCCGGTGACCGGCATGGCCATCACCGGATCGGAGGTGGGTTGCTCGGACCCGCCCTCGGGCTCGATGGTGACGGCGACGCCGTCGGTCTCCTCGTCCTGCGGGGTGGCCAGAACCGGGAGTACGAAACCCTCCTGGTCGACCGAGAGCGTCCCGGCCGAGTAGACCGACCCGTCCGGCCGGCTCAGCCACAGCTGGTAGTCCTCGTCGTGCAGGTCCTCCAGACCGTGCGCGCTGAACACCAGGTCGCCCAGGGACTCGGAGCGCACCACCGTGACGCTCACACCCTCCATGGGCTCGGCGCTGGTGGTGACGGCGTCCGGCGCGGCCAGCACCGCGGCGATCTGCCGCTCGTTGCCGCGCAGCTCGTTCACCTGTTCACGCTGGTCGAGCACCACCGCGCCCAGGGCGATGACCGCGGCCAGGCAGGCGGCCAACACCAGACCCAGCGTCCATGGAAGTCCGCGGCGGCGGGGCTCGGGCAGGCGCTCGGGGGCGGGGGCGAGCTGACGGGTCCGGGAGACCTCCTCCAGCACCTTCGCCCGAAGCTCCGCGGGCGGTGTCTCGGCGGCCGTGGCGGCCAACCGCGCGGAGGTCTCGGTGAAACCCCGCACCTCCTGTACACAGGAGTCGCAGTCGGCCAAGTGGTCCTCGAAGCGCACGCTCTCGCTCGGAGTGAGGGCGTTCAACGCGTAGGCGCCGGTCAGCGTGTGCAGGTCCGGGCTGAGCGACCTTCTCACCACTCCACCCCCAAACAGTCCCTGAGTCGAATGAGTCCGTCGCGCATCCTGGTCTTGATGGTGCCCAGGGGCGTCGACAACAGGCGTGCCACATCACGGTAGGTGTAGCCGCCGTAGAAGGCCAGGCGCACCGACTGCTCCTGGAGTTCCGTGAGGTTCTCCAGACATCGTCGGACACGATCGCGTTCGAGCCGGTTCGTGGCCTCCTCGGCCACCTGGTCATAGGGGCGTTCGGTGTCGCCCGCCGCAGCTCGGGACTCCCGGTCGGTGGCCGCCTGCTCCGAACGCACCCGGTCCACCGCCTTGCGGTGGGCCAACGTCATCACCCACGCCTGGGGGCTCCCCCGGCGCGGGTCGTAACGACAGGCACTGCGCCACACCTCCACCAGCACCTCCTGGGAGACCTCCTCCGACTGGGCGGGGTCCCGTAGAACACGCTTGACCAGCCCGTACACGGTCGGGCTGATCAGGTCGTACACCCTGTCGAACGCCTGCTCCTCGCCGCGCGCCACGCGGCTCAGAAGATCCTCCAACCCGAGAGGGCCCTCCGGGGAGGACCCCTGCGGTGCCGCCGTTGCCCTGTCCATCTACGGCCTTCCGGTGGGGAGTCGTGGTCTGGTGGTTACGGTGCGATGGGTGGTCCCGGGCGGCCCGTCCTCGAAGTTCGAGCCGCCCGGGTGCTCGGTTCAGCCTCCCATCAGGAAGGCATCAGCACGGTGTCGACGATGTAGACGGTGGCGTTCGCGGTCTGCACGTTGCCGCACACCACCTGGGACTCGTCGTTCACGGTGAACTCCTCGCCGGAGCCGCTGGTGGTGACGTCCTCGCCCTGCAGGGAGGTGAACGTGCCGTCCGCCAGGTCCTCGGGAGCGTGGGTGCCCTCGACGACGTGGTAGGTCAGCACCTCGGTGAGCTGCTCCTGGTCGGCCAACAGCGCGTCCAGGTCCTCCTGCGGGATCGCCTCGAAGGCGTCGTTGGCGGGAGCGAAGACGGTGATGTCCTCGGCGGAGTTCAGCGTGTCGACCAGGTCGGCCTCCTCCACGGCGCTGACCAGGGTGGACAGGAGCGGGTTGTTGGAGGCCGCGGTGGCGACCGGGTCCTGGGCCATGCCCTCGAAGCTGCCGTCACCGTCTTCGGGCACGTCGGCGCAGCCCGGGCCGAAGTTCTCGCCCGCGGTCTCCGCGCCCTCGTCGGTGCTCTCCTCCTCCATGCCATCGGTGTTCTCGGTGGTCTCCTCGGCGCCACCCATCTCCGGGGACTCCTCGGCCGCGCCGTCCATGTCGCCACAGGCCGAGAGACCGAAGGCGAGCACGGCGGCGGCAGCGGTGGCGGTGAGCGTGTTCTTGCGGAGCATGGTGTTCATCTCTTCTCCCGTTGTTCCCTCTGGTCACATCTGTGGGTGTTGACGATCTGCGGTTGTGTCGAGCCGTTGTCGCGGATGAGGTCTGTGGTGTTCAGTCGGCGGTGAAGCGGATCCGATGCCACCCGGTGGCCCCGTCCGGGATCGGGTCGACCCGTTCGGCCGGCTGGGTGAAGCCGGTGGAGTCGGTGGCCCGTACCTCCACCGAGTGCATGCCGGGGTCGACGTCGACCTCGGCCACCCACTGCACCCAGGTGTCGATGCCGGGGACGGCGGCCAGGTCCGCCTCCCACCAGTCGCCGTCGTCGACACGCACCTCCACGGCGTCGATCCCGCGGTGTTGGGCCCAGGCGACCCCGGCCAGGACGACCTCGCCGGCGTCCACACGACCCAGCGGGGAAGGCACGTCGATCCGGGACATGGTCTTGATCGGAGCGCGCACGCCCCACCCGCGCCGGGCCCAGTACGCCTGGTCGTCCGCGAAACGGGTGAGCCTGATCTCGGTGACCCACTTGGTGGCGCTGACGAACCCGTACAGGCCGGGCACCACCATGCGAGCGGGGTAGCCGTTGACGTGGGGGAGCGGTTCGCCGCCCATCCCCACGGCGAGGAGGGCGTCGCGCCCGTCCATGACCACCTCGGTGGGGGTGCCGCAGGTCCAGCCGTCGTGCGAGGTGCTGAGGATCTGGTCGGCGTCGGCGTGGACCCCCGCTTCGCGCAGCAGGTCGGCGAGGGGGAACCCGAGCCAGCGGGTGTTGCCGACCAGGTCCCCGCCGACCTGGTTGGACACACAGGTCAGGGTGGTGTCGGTCTCGACGAGTTCGCGGGACAGCAGTTCGTCCATGTCGATCTCGAAGGGCCGGTCCACGAGTCCGTGCACACGCAGGGTCCAACGATCGGAGTCCAGGCGCGGGATGGTGAGGGCGGTGTCGATCCGGTAGAAGTCCCGGTTCGGGGTCGTGAAGGGCGCCAGTCCCGGAACGCCGAGGTCGACCCCGGAGGGCGGCGCCGGCAGGGGCTCGGCGGGTGCGGGCAGCGCCAGTGCGCTTCGCGATCCGGTACCGCCGGTCATGGAGGGAAGGAACCGCCCCAGGGCACCGGCGGAACCGGTGGCGGCGAGGACCCCGGCCGCGGTGAGTACGAAACCGCGCCTCCCAGGTCCTCGGTCCGGCCCCGGCGCGGGGGGTGTTCCACCCTCCGCTTCCGCCGGTGCCCGAGGCTCCCCCTTCTCTCCCCCGGTTTCGAGGGCCGGGCGAGCGCTCCTGAGAAGGAGCCACAGCGCCACGGCGCCCGCCGCCCCGCCGACGACCACGGCCGAGGCCGCTCCCAGGTCATCGGCGCGGCGGAGGAACACGGCGGCGAGCCCCACCACCGTGAACAGGAGCAGCCCCGCGTATCCGACGGCCGGGCGGCGCGGTGACACGACACCGAGCAGTGCGCCGGCCAGGACGAGGACGACCACGACCCCGGTGATCAGTACGGCCTTGTCGGCCGTGCCGAAGAGCGAGATCGCCCACTCCATGAGGAACGGGGGACTGTTGTCGACGAGCGCGTCGCCGACCGTGACCACCGGCGAGGTCGCACGCGTCAGTCCGGCGGTGAGTTCGCCGAATCCGAGGGCCGCCCCGACGACGAGCAGGCCGAGGCCCACCCCGACCATGAGGTGCCGGGTGTCGCGTTGCGGGCGTCGTGTCCCGCGTTCCTTGGTGGTCACGTCGGGTATTCGGCGCCGACGCGGGGGCGGATGGGTCGGTCGACGACTTTTCTCGGGATTCTTTTTCCAAGCGCCCGGAGCCATCGTGCGCCCACCGTCGACGTGGGTTTCGCGGCCCACGTCGAGTGGTGTGCCGGAACGCGAGGCGGTGTGTCAGGACGGGATGAGGAGCATGCCCACCACATGGACGGTGGCGTTGGTGGTTCGTACGTCGGCACAGACCACCGGGGCGTAGCCGTCGACCGTGTACTCGCCCTCGTCCGCGGTGGCGCGGATCCGGTCGCCGTTGAGGGTGTCGAAGGAGCCGCCGTCCAGATCGGCGCTGCCGAACTCGCCTAGGACGACGTGGTGGCCCAGAAGGTGCGCCGGCCCGTCGGGGGAGTCCAGCAGGCCCTGGATCGCCGGGGTGGGATACATGTCGAAGGCGTCGTCGGTGGGGGCGAACAGGGTCATGTCGTCGGCCGTGTCCAGGTCCGATGCCAGACCGGATCGCTCCACCACCTCGGCCAGGCGGCCCAGAAAGGGGTTGTCGGCGATGGCGGTGGAGAGGGGGCGGTCGGCCATCGCGGAGAGGCTTCCGGGTCCCGTGTCGGGGAAGTCCGCGCAGCCGGGGCCGAAGGCTCCGACCGGTTCGACGTCGGCCTCGGCGCTGTGGCCGTGTTCTTCGCCTTCGCCCTCGCCGTTGCCACCGGAACAGGCGGCGAGGGAGAGGAGGAGTACGGCACACCCGGCCGTGAGGGTGGTTCGGTGCATCTTCCGCCCCGATGGATGACTCGACGTTACGAGTTCATCACGTTACGTGTGAATCGCTTGCGTCGAGAGCCGCGACGCGCATATGCGCGAACGCGAAACGGGGCACCGGCCAACGCTCCGGAACGCCCCGCCATGGAATCCGCCTATACGGGTCATGGCTGGCCAGGGCGGGTGCCGTGACTCTTCTTGGGGCACTGTGGTCGGTTCGACCCCGTGAGTGCAGGAAGATGTTGCCGGTACGTCCTCTCAACGATCGGAGTTCCCCCACATGGCGCGGAAGAAGCACCTAACCGTGGTCGCGCTCATGGTCTCGGGCAGCCTCCTCCTCAGTGGCTGCGCCCCCGTGTCCGACTGGTGGTCCGAAACCTTCGGAGACGCGTCCGGACCGCCCGAGGTCAGGGAGGAGTTCCCCTACGTACGCGAGGGACGCATCTTCCAGGACACCGGACAGGACGCCGAGATGCGCTTCGCCGTCACCGGACTGGAGCGCACCGACGACTACACGGTCATGCACTACGAGGTCACCTACCTGGACGATTTCGCCGGGCCCAACCGGAACCTGAGCATGGCCCACACCCTGGTCGACCCCCTCACCGGACGCGTCTACCGACAGTTCCTCGACGGCGAGGGCCTCAAGTACGGATCGGAGAGCCCCAACGAGGACGGGCTCTACCCGGTGCACGACGGGGTCACCAACGAGTACACCCGCTACTTCCCCCGCATTCCCGACGAGGTGTCCCAGGTGACGTTCGTCGGCAGCGGGCTGGGCGCCATGACCGGCATCCCCGTCCAGGACGTGGAGACCGAGCGGGAGGACCCGGAGAACCCCAACGGGCCCGACCACCTGACCTTGGACGACCCGCCCGCACGGGGTGAGAACCTCGTCTTCGCCAACCGTCGCCCCGACGAGGACGCCCTCGCCGACGAGGGTTGGGTACAGAGCTTCGTCGACTCCGAGATCGCCTCCACCACCCGGGACGGCGACCGCGAGATCATCTCGCTGCACTCGGACGTGATGTTCGAGTTCGACCGCTCGGACCTGACCGACGACGCCGAGGACGTGGTCCGCCGCGCCGCCACCACCCTGGCCCAGAACGTCGACCCCGACGAGCCCAGCATCACCGTGGTCGGCCACACCGACGGCATCGGTGACGACGCCTACAACGACAACCTGTCGGTGGAACGCGCCGAGAGCGTGCGGGACCTGCTCGCCGAGGAACTCGGGACCGACTACCAGCTGGAGGTCGAGGGTCGCGGCAAGCGCGAGCCCATCGCCCGCGAGGGTGGTTCCGACGACGAGGAGGCGCGGGCCCGCAACCGGCGCGTGGAGTTCTCCTACGTCTTCAACCCGACGGTGGAGGCCACCGAGGACGAGGAGTACGACGACGACGGCCTCGGCGTGGCCCAGCGCAACGTGACCTGGCCCGCCCCCTACAGCGACGACCCGGGTTCCGTGGTCGCCGAGGGGGAGGAGAACGGGATCCGGCTGGAGATCTACCCGTTGCGCCGTGACGGCGCCTACGTCATCGGCACCGTGGCGATGACCAACACCACCGACGAACCGCTCGCCCCCGAGCTGGGCGGCAGTGAGACGGTGGCCGGTGGCCCCGAGCAGTTCAACAAGGGCACCCTGGGCGGGTTCCAGTTGTACGAGCCGGAGGGCGGACTGGTCCGCTACGTGGCGCAGATGGACTTCGGCGAGAACCGCTACAGCAGCTTCGCCGAGGAGGTGCACACGATCCAGCCCGGCAACACGCACGAGCTGGTCGCGGTGTTCCCCGCCCCGCCGGTGGACATCGAGGAGCTCACGATGCGCGCCGGCCCCTTCGGTGAGTTCGAGGAGATCCCGGTGGAGTACTAGGGGTACTTGAACAGGGAGGGGGACCGACACGATGTCGGGCCCCCTCCCTTGTCGTTTCCCGGGGCCTGCTCTCAGGGGGAGCCGGTGTCCGCCGAACGGTCGGGCAGGCCCGCGGCGAGCCGGAGCCGGACGAACTCCTCGGTCAACATCGCGGGCGTGTAGTGGGCGTTGCGTCCGCTCGGGTTGGGCAGCAACCACAGCCGGGTTCGACCGATGGTCTCCTCCTGGGGGCCGACCTTCGGTCGCCTGACCCCGAAGGCCTCTCGGTAACCGGTGATGCCCAGGAACGTCAACCACGCGGGGGCCAGGTCGAGGATCTTGCCGCGCAGCTCTTCGGAGCCTTGGACGAACTCCTCGGGTGCGAGTTCGTCCGAACCGCGGGTGGTGCGCGCGACGAGGTTGGTGATCCCCAACCCCAGTCGGGGCAGCTCCCACTCCCGGTCGGGGGTGTAGCGGCCCGGGGTGAACCCGGACCGGCCCAGCGAGGGCCAGAAGCGGTTGCCGGGGGTGGCGAAGTGGTGTCCGCGCACCGCGCTGGTCAGCCCGGGATTGAGCCCGCAGAACACCACCGACAACCCTTCGACGAGTACGTCGGGCACCAGGAGGTCGCGGCCGGCGTCGAGCTCCTCTCGGCTCAGTCCCCCGACCCCTCGTGTGGGTCCGCTCCCTGCCTCACCGGCCATGACACTAGTTTCGGATCTGACCGGCGGCCTGCAACACGACACGCTCCAGGTCGCCCCGCTCGACGTCTTCGTTGAAGACGATGGCGGTGACGTGGAAGTCGCCGGGCAGTTGCAGGTACAGGTGGCGGCTGGAGCCGTCCACGGTGCCCACGTACTCCAGGTCGCCGTCGAGGTCGTCGGACTCCTCCGTGTGGTAGGTGTCCACGTCCACGTCGACGTCCACCTCCCAGTTCATCTCGGCCTCCGAACCGGGAACCTCGATGACGTCCGGGTTGGCGCTCGGGTCGGCGCCGGAGGTGAACAGGAGGGTGAAGGAGGGGGTGCCCGGTGCGGCGTTCCCGTCGCTGTAGGTGCAGGAGAGCTGTTCGGCGTCGTCGACCCCGTCGATCGCTCCGCTCTCCTCGGTGAGGACGGTGCCGGGGGCGAGGTCGCCGACGATCTGCGCGGCGCCCGCCGCCTCGCACGACTCGGGGAGTCCGTAGGAGGAGTCCTCCTGTTCCTCGGCCTCCTCCTCGCCGGGGCTGGGACTCGCGCTCGCCTCCTCGTCCGGTGACTCCGAGCCGTCGCCGCTGGACAGGTTCATATCCAGGTCGAGGTCGACCACGTCACAGCCGACGAGGACGAAACCGCCGATGACGACCGCGGCGACGGCCGTGCCCAGGCATGACAGGGGAGTGGACGGAATCAGGCGCATGGGTGGCTTTCGGTTCGGGGTGCGCCGGGCACGTGGGAGGGGCGCCGGCGGGGGACACACAGGGAAACTTAGCAACTCCGGGAAGCACGGGGGCACAGACGGCGGGGCCGGGCCGAGGACATCCCCTCGGCCCGGCCCCGTTTCCGGGTCACCTCGTGGCCGAACCCGACGTGGTCGGCCGTGACGCGGTGGGTCAGAGGTTGATCATGTGCCCGGCCAGGCCGTGCACGGCCTCCTTGACCGCTTCGCTCAGGGTCGGGTGGGCGTGGATGTTGCGAGCCACCTCGTGCACCGTCAGGTCCCACTGCTGGGCCAGGGTCAGCTCCGGCAGCAGCTCGGTGACGTCCGGCCCCACCATGTGGGCGCCCAGGAACTCGCCGTACTTTCCGTCCGAGACGATCTTGACGAAGCCGCGGACGTCGCCGAGCCCATGGGCCTTGCCGTTGGCCATGAACGGGAACTTGGCGACCTGGACGTCGTAGCCCGCCTCCCTCGCCTGGGTCTCGCTGTAGCCGAAGCTGGCGATCTGGGGCTGGCAGTAGGTGGCGCGCGGGATGAACCGGTAGTCGATCTCCTGCGTCTCGGCGCCCGCGATGGTCTCCGAGGCGACGATGCCCATGGCCTCGGCGGTGTGCGCCAGCATCAGCTTGGCGGTGACGTCGCCGATCGCGTAGATGTGCGGCACGTTGGTGCGGCCTCGGGAGTCGATGCCGATCGCGCCCCGGTCGGTGAGCTCCACCCCGGCCTTGTCCAGGCCGTAGCCCTCGACGTTGGGGGAGAAACCGATCGCCTGGAGCAGCTTGTCGGCCTCCAGGGTCTGTTGCCCACCGTCCTTGCCGGTGACCGTGACCCGCACACCCGAACCGGAGTCCTCGACGTTCTCCACCTTGGTGGAGGTCAGGACCTTCACGCCGAGCTTCTTGTAGGCGCGGGAGATCTCCTTGGAGACCTCCTCGTCCTCCGCCGGCACCATGCGGTCGAGGAACTCCACGATGGTGACGTCGACCCCGTAATTGGCCATCACGAAGGCGAACTCGACGCCGATGGCGCCGGCGCCCGCGATGATGATGCTTTCGGGTAGTTCCTCGGTGAGGATCTGCTCCTCATAGGTCACGACGCGCTCGGAGAGCGAAGTGCCCGGGATGAGCTTGGTGGAGGAGCCCGCGGCGATGATCGAGTTGTCGAAGGTGATCGACTCGGTCTCCCCGTCCGCGTTCCGCACCTCGATGGTGTGGTCGTCCACGAAGGTGCCGCGCCCGTTGAACTCGGTGATCTTGTTCTTCTTCATGAGGAAGTGGACACCCTTGACCCGGCCGTCCGCGACCTCACGGCTTCGGCTGAACGCCTTGCCGTAGTCGAACTCGACCTTGCCCTCCACCTTGATGCCGAAGGTGTCGGCGTCGTTGTGGAACAGGTGCGCGAGCTCCGCGTTGCGAAGGAGTGCCTTGGAAGGGATGCAGCCCACGTTGAGGCAGACCCCGCCCCAGTACTTCTCCTCGACGATCGCGGTCGTGAGGCCCAGTTGGGCGGCGCGGATCGCCGCGACGTAACCGCCGGGCCCGGCGCCGAGGACCACCAGATCGAAGTGTCGCTGTCCCATGACGGGATCTCCTTGAGTGTGTTTGTGACGCACCCAGCGCAGCCGGCTTGCCCGGGGTGTCGGATTGCCGGACGCCAGCCTAGTCGCGCACAGGCCACCTGTGTGCGACCGGTTGTCACGCAAGCGTCACTTACCGCTGTCTTCACTGGTGGCGGTGGGTTCGGTGGGGGTGGAGTCTCCCGGTCCGGGGGTGCCTCCGGAGCCGGTGGAGGTGCTTGGGGAGCCTTCGGACTCGATCCGGTCGGTCTCGGCGTCGTATTCGGCGGCGGCCAGGTCCAACGCCTCCTTCTTGCGCGCCTTCTGGTCGCGGCCGGCGGTGAGGGTCGGGTACAACGCCATGCCGAAGATGAGCGCGAGCATGATCCACAGGGCGTACTTGTCGACCATCAGGACGAGGTCCACCCCGGACTGCCCGGAGACGTATCCGACGTAGGCGACGAACGTGGTGATCATGAGGGCGCCCAGGGCGTCCAGGAGGAGGTAGGTGCGCAGCCGCATCCCGTTGGCGCCGGCCATCACGTGGGGGATGCCCGCGGGGACGCCCGGCAGGTAGCTCAGCGGGATGAGGACGCGCATCACCCACGGATTCATCGTCTCCAGGCGGTCGGCGAGGCGGCGCCCGCGCTCACCCTGGATGAGGAAGTTGACGATGCCTCGGCCCCAGCGGTGACCCAACCACCAGAACACCCAGTCGATCTTGATCTTGCCGATCACACCGGCCAGGACGATCAGCCACAGGGAACCCTCGCCGATGCTCGCGAAGGCGGAGGCGGCACCGACCGCGGCATGACTTCCGGTGACCAGGGCCAGGGGCAGAGGGTGGTCGGCGATGAACAGCGGACGCAGCGGGAGGGTGAGCAGCATCAGCGCCGGAAGGATGATGGCGACGGCGAGCAGCACCTTGTCCTGGCGCTGCATCTCGCCCTTCCACGGCTTCATGGAGCGGAGGATCTCCTTGCCGAGCTCCGCCTCCTGTACGCCCCAGGCCTCCTCCGCGGCCTTCAGGGCCTCCTCACGGGTGGGGCGGCGGGCGCTGTTCGGACCGTCGTCGGAACCAGGGTTCGAGTCGGCGTCGTGCCGGGGAACGGGCGTCGTCGTCATCATGTCCCCAGGTTCCCGCGAGGTCCCACTCGCGCAGTAGTCGTAGGAGTCACCGGAGCGGTGTGAGCCGTGCGTGGACGCGAGATGACATGTGTCATGCGTCCCGCGCCCCCACGCACGTCACAGGGTAGGGCGTCGCGAGCCGTGCGGCCCCGGTGCCGTCAGCGACGGGGTGGGTCCAGCGGCCACTTCCAGTGCGGCGCCCAGGTGGAGGCGTCCGATACGCCGGGCGGCATCGGCGGCAGCAGTCGGCGACCGGGTGGGAGGTCCTCCTCTTCCGTCTCCTCGGAGGCGTCCTTCGAGGAGGGCGGGTCGAGGGGGTCGTCCCAACGAGGTGCGGCCGGGGTGTCCGTCCAAGCAGGCGAGTCGGGGGAGTCGAACGAGGAGGGGGAATCGGAGGAGGGTTCCGAGCGGGTGTTCCAGGACGGTGAGTCGAGGGCATCACCCCAGGTGGGCGAGTCGAGGGCGTCGGTCCAGGAAGGCGAATCCGCGCCGCCGCGCGCGCTGCCGAACGGGTCGGGGTCGCGGAAGGGGCCCGGGTCCGGGATCGCCTGCGGTTCGTCGTCGACCCGTGGCGGGGCGGCGGCCCAGGGGGCCGGCACCACGAAGTCGTCGGGTTCGTCCTCCTCGACGTGGGTCGATGGGATCGGTGCGTCGGAGGGCGTGAACGAAGCGGGGGACGACGAGGGGCCGAGGGGATCGTCGTCGAACGGAGACCCGCCACCGAAGAGGGAGTCGAAGTCCGGTTCGGGGGCGTCGGAGCGCATTCGGGGGTCGGGCGCGTCGAGATCGGGGTCCAGGGCGGAGAACGGGGCGGACAACGGACCCGAGTCCACCTCGGCGAAGTGCGCGGCCACACCGAAATGCCGCGGGGGTCGTCGGTACGTGCCCGTGTCCTCGTTCTCGATCGCCGGGGCCATGGGGTGACGGACGCTTCCCGCCGGATGGAGTCGCGACCACCAGGCGGCCGTCTCCTCCCCGTGCAGTTCGGACAGGACGGTGAGCGCGCCGACGATGTGCGGGTGGCGACGCCCGGCCCGCCAGGAGTGCGACAGTGACTGGGGCTCCAGGACGAGGACGCGTTCACCGTCCACCTCGGGGATGTCCCCGGGGCAGGCCTCGTTTCCCACCCAGGTACCGTCGCCGCCGACCAGGTCCCACTCGCCGCGCACCACGTCGGCCAGCGGATCCACCTGACCGTCCTGGGAGGCGACCACCCAACGGGGGTCCGGGCGGGTACCGGACAGCCGCAGCCCCTCCTTGCCGATCAGGGCGTCGGCGAGCAGCGTGTGCAGCTGGAAGTTGTCGCTCACGCCGTCGAACCGGACGCGGAAGCCTCGCCACGAAGCGCGGTCCAGGACGAGCACACGGCTCACCTCGGCCATGCGCAGCAGTTCGGCGACCTCACCGAACTCGCTCAACCGGGTGGACAGGGCCTCGACGATCTGGCCCAGTCCGTCCAGGGCGCTGGGGTCCGCGCGCACGGCCGAACGCACGCCGGAGTCGCTCAGCATCGCCTTGGCGGCGAGCCCGTAGCGCTGGGCGGTCCACCAACCCGTGGTGGCGAGGGGCGCGTTGTCACCGAGGACCTCCTCGACCCGGCTCTCCTCCTCGTCGCCCACCTGGGAGGGCGCGGGCAGCGTACCGCCTCCGGTCTTGTCCCAGGCGTGCATGAACGCCACGGCGGCCTGGCCGTAGCCGCCGACCTGTCGCAGCACCTCCAGACCGGCCTGCCCGGCGGGTGTGCCGGACTCGGCCAAGGCACCGGCCAGGACGGAGAGATCGGCCGCGACACCCGCGTAGGGTTCGCAGTCGCCCAGTACCGGAGCCAGGGCTTCGAGGGCGATTTCGAGTTCCTCTTTGGGCACACTGGAGGACAGCCGGAAGGCTTCCTTCACGGCCTCAGGGAAGTCGTGGGCCTGGCCGGCGGCGGTGTCGAGCACCCGTTGGAACGCGGCGCGGAACTCTTCAATCACCCCAGAATCCTGTCATACCCGCACTGTCTTGTTGTGATCCGGATGCATGTGCACGAAACGGGCGAGTGGTGGGAGCGGCGCAGGTGAGGGGGCCCGACCGGGCAGGAAGGCCGAAAAATCAAGCGGGGTCGTGGATCCGGACTTCTCGCCCGCCCTGACCTGGGGAGAGGAAGCCGAGCAGCCGGCGGCCCTCTTCGACGATCTCCTCGGTCTCGGAGCCGGTGAGAGTGCGGAAGGGGGCCACCTCCAGGGACGGGGTGTGAGTGGAGGAACGGGTGGGGCGGATGTGGTTCACCTTCCACGTGGCCGCCACCGAACCGTCCAGGAGGACCGTCGAGGGCGGCATCCCGTTGCGGACGGCGATACGGCGCCGGGCCTCGTCGGAGATCACACGAGTGCGGTCGGCGTGGGCGCGGAGGATGTTGTCGAAGTCGTAGAGGAAGCGGACGGGCGCGGGGGTGTCGGCGTGCAGGTCCGGGTAGAGGTCGGAGCCGGGGCGAGGGGCGTGGGGCAGATCGAACAGCTCGACGGGCCTGGCGGGTCTACGACCTCCCTCGGGCCTCTCGTCCTGTTCGGTGTGGAAGGACACCAGCCGGTCGCGCAGGCCCTCCACCACCGATTTGAGGCGGGTCGACCCGGACCAGGCCTGGATGTCCTGGACGCTCGCCGGTCCGTAGGCGGCCAGGTAGCGCAGGACCAGGCGCTCCCGGTCGGGTTCGGCGTCCATGGGCAGCCCGGTCCAGGTGTCCGCGGGGGCCAGCGCCGGGGGTCCCGAGGCGCCCCACACACCGCGTGGCGGGACCTGGACGACCGGTAGGAGACAGCGCACCACGTAGGAGAGGTGCGGTCCGGGAACGCCCGGCCAGCGCTCCGCCAGACGCTCTCCCAGCAGTTTGGGGGTGAGCGGTTCCTCCTCCAGGATCTTGCGCGCCATGTCGAGAACGGCGGAGCGGTCCAAGCCGGCGGTCGCCTTGCCATGGGAACTGTTCTCCAGGTCCCTGGCCATGACCTCACCGGTGGTGCCACGCAGCCACCGGGCCTCCTGCGGGGTCACCAGGTGCAGGGTGGAGCGCATCAGCGACATGCGGACCAGCGCGCCCTCGGTGAGCAGACGGCCCATCTCGTGCGGATCGGGGGATCGCAGCCGGTTCTGCAGGGCGACGTACCAGGTGTGCGTGGTCTGCGCCTGGAGCCCGCCCAGGCGGGTGACCAACTCGACGATCGGCAGGTCCACACGTTCGAGGAGGAACTGGCGGGCCAGGGTCGCGCGGTTGAGCGCGCGGCGGCTGAGGACGGTGGCCATCGAGTGCACTCCGGGTTCCGTTGCGTGTCGGAACCCTACCCACCGACACCGACGATCCGAGGCCGATCCCGTCGAAACGGAGAAAAAGGGCGGCCCTAAGCTGCGACACGAAGGTGACGACGAGCCGTCTGGGGACGAAATGGTGGAGAACCACGTGTGGGCGGAGCGGGCGCGGGTCCGATTGGAGAACGCGTACGTACGACTCACCCCGCTCCAGGAAGGCGATCGAGACGGTTGGCGGGAGCAGGCGCTCGACCCCGACATTTGGACGCACTTCACCACCAGGGTGGATGACGCCGCGGGCTTCGAGCGCTTCTTCGACTCCTACCTGGAGGCGAGCGAGAAGGGGAAACGGACCACGTTCACCATCACCGACCTGGTCGACGGACGGGTCGCGGGCAGCATGAGTTACGGCAACCTCTCGGAGCCGGACCTGCGCCTGGAGATCGGTAGCTCCTGGCTGGGGCGCGACTTCCGCGGTCGGGGAGTCAACCACTGGGCGAAGTACCTGCTGCTGCGGCACGCCTTCGAGGCCATGGACGCCGAACGGGTGGAGTTCAAGACGGACGTGTTGAACGAGCGGGCCCGTCGGGGGCTGAGCGGGATCGGCGCCACGGAGGAGGGCGTTCTGCGCAGCTACAACGTGATGCCGGGAGGCCGGCGCCGGGACGCGGTGTACTACTCGGTGCTGCGCGCCGAGTGGCCACTCGTGCGTAGCCGTCTGGAGGAAGGGCCCCGCCGACGTTGAAAGCGGCACGCCGGCCGCCGTGGCCGACGCACGACCCCCGGGGCGGCTCACTTCCGTGAGCTCGGATCCCCGGGGGCGCCGGTGCGTGTTCGGGTGCCGGCGACGAGAAGCCGCCCCTGGTCACCGGTCCAGGAGTTGGGCGCAGCGGATCAGGCCCAGATGCGAGTAGGCCTGCGGGTGGTTGCCCAACGCGCGTTCGGTGACCGGGTCGAACTCC
>NZ_JBEYLC010000092.1:0-16931 GCF_040635885.1 Nocardiopsis sp. NPDC006832
GGAGAAAAGGTCGTTGCGCAGGTGCACCGCGTCGGAGAAGGTATCGGACAGCACCCGCAGGGGGCGGGATTCGGCGACCGCATCAGGGAGTTCGGCGCCCACGGCGACCTCCACGAGGTTGGCCGACCACGGTGCCCCACCGACCCTGCGCCTCATCTGGATGTATTCGATGGGGTTGGCGATCCGGTCCCGGTCGATGTTGTCCAGCTCCCACATGGACTCGACCATGAGGTTGTGCGTGCTGGTGACGAAGCGCCGCCGCCAGTCGTCCGACATCGACGGCACCGTGCGCCGCCACAGGTCGGCCAGGCCGGCCTCGGCCGGGTTCCGGGGTGCGCGCGGACCGCCCCCGTCCTCGGTCATGAAGGTTTCGAGGTCGTCGAGGAAGGTCTGTGCCCCCGCGAAGTCGCGGGAGTACTTGAACAGTTCGAGGAAGTAGTCGTCGAAGAAGAACACCCACACGTACCAGTCGGTGATCAGGTCCAACATGGGACCGTCACAGTCCGGGTGGGTGTAGGCGCACATCAGCGCGTAGTCCATCCCGGCCAGGGTGGCCTCGTCCCAGACCAGGCCGCCACCGGGCGCGGCGGAGTCGAGCATGCCCATGCCCCGGGCCCACTCCATGCTGTGTTCGCGGGTGCGCTCCAGGTGGGGGTTGAGTCGGGCAGGATGCGGCAGGTAGAAGTCGGGCAGGTCGAACGCTTGCATGGGAACGCCTGTTCTGATCGGTGGTCCTGTGGTCGGGCTCAGGGTGTGCGGACGGAGAGAGGCAGGGTGAAGCGCACCGTCTCGCGGGTGGTCTCGTGTTCGGAGACGCCGACGGGGCCCAGCCCGCTCAGAGCGCCGACGACCGCCTCCACCAGGTGGTGGGGCGCCGAGGCACCGGCGGTGAGACCGATCGTGGTCACTCCGGCGAGCCAGTCGGGGCGGATGTCCGCGGCGTCGTCGATGAGGTGGGCCGGGGTTCCGACCCGCTCGGACAGCTCCACCAGCCGTAGGGAATTGGAGGAGTTGGTCGAACCCACGACGAGGACGAGGTCGGCGTCTCGGGCGATCGCCCTCAACGCCTCCTGTCGGTTGGTGGTGGCGTAACAGATGTCGTCGGAGCCGGGGCCGCGCAGCATGGGGAATCGGGTGCGCAGGGCGTCGATCACCTCGGCGGTCTCGTCCGCGGCCAGAGTGGTCTGGGTGAGGTAGGAGACCTTGTCGGGGTCGGCCACCTCCAGACGGGCGACGTCCGCGGGGGTCTCGACCAGCATGATCCGGTCCGGGGCCTCGCCCATGGTCCCTTCGACCTCTTCGTGCCCGGCGTGCCCCACCAGCACGATGGTGTCGCCGCGATCGGCGAAGCGGCGGGCCTCGTGGTGCACCTTGCCCACCAGCGGGCAGGTCGCGTCGATCACGTCCAGTCCTCGACGCTCCGCCTCGGTATGGACCGCCGGGGAGACCCCGTGCGCGGAGAACACGACCGTGGCACCGTCGGGTACGGCGTCGAGTTCCTCCACGAACACCACCCCCTTCTCCTCCAGTTCGGCGACCACGTGGCGGTTGTGCACGATCTGTTTACGGACGTGGATCGGGCCGCCCCGCTGTTCCAGCGCCCGCTCCACGATCTCGACGGCGCGGTCCACGCCCGCGCAGAACGAACGCGGCGCGGCGAGCAGGACCTCGCGGGGGCGGGCGACCGCCAGCCACGCGTGCAGGGCCGCTCGGGCCGAGTCCGGGCCCCGGTCGCCACGCGCCGCAGCCGCTCCCAGACCCACCACACCCGGGTCCGTCGATCCGTCGGTGGCCCGAAGGAACGCCGCCGAGCCGAGGGCCGCCCGCTCCGGACCGGCCCGCCACGGCCCTGTCCGGAGCGGGCCGCGCACGGTGCGCGCGCCCCGTCGCCGGATCTCACCATCGAGCAGGACGGCGGCGGGGCAGGGGACACTCGGCAGTCCTTGGCGCCGCAGCTCGTCGGCGACCATAACCGTGTCCGGCTCCAACCGTTCGACGGTGTGCGCACTGGTCGTACGGGGCGATTTCGTAGTGGACATCCTGCTCTTCCTGTCGATGGGCGCTGTGTCAGTGAGCGCGGCGCGTGGCGAAACGGGCGAGGGCCCCGAGCTCCTCGGCGGGCCGTCGGACCAGGCCCGCGTCCCGAAGCTCACCCATCGCACGATCCATCAGTTCGTCGGCCTGGCGGCGGCTCCACTCACGCCCCCCGGCGGCCTCCACCAACTCCGCGGCCCGAGCGAGTTCGACGTCGGAGAGCTCCCGCTCCCGGAAGTAGAGCCCGGCCAGCTCCCGCCCCGCGGAGGTGCCCGACGTCAGGGCCGCCACCACGGGCAGGGACTTCTTACGGCTACGCAGATCCGAGTGGATCGACTTGCCGGTGGTCTCCGGACTCCCCCAGATGCCGAGGAGGTCGTCGACGTGTTGGAAGGCCGTCCCGAAGGCCAGGCCGAGGCGGCGCAACGGCTCCGCCTTGTCGGGTGCGCCACCGAAGACGGCGCCCAACGCGCAGGCGCAGCCGAGCAGCGCCCCGGTCTTGAGTTCGGCCATCCGGACGCATTCGGCGAGGCCGACGTCGTCGCGGGTCTCGAAGTCCAGGTCCGCGACCTGGCCATTGATCAGGTCCAGGACGGCGGCGCTGAGCATCCGCACCCCGTCCTGGGCCGCCGGGTGACCGCCGGCGGCGAGAACGTCCAAGGCCAAGGTCTGGAGGGCGTCCCCGGCCAGGATCGTGGGATTGGCCCCGAACACGGTCCAGGCCGCGGGGCGGTGCCGGCGTGTGGTGTCGCCGTCCATGATGTCGTCGTGCAGGAGGGAGAAGTTGTGGACCAACTCCACGGCCACCGCGGCGGACACCCCCGACTCGGAAGACCCGCCCACCGCCTCCGCGGCCAGCAGGGACAGCGTGGGTCGGATCGCCTTCCCCGAGTCGTCGTCGCTCGGCACGCCGTTCTCATCGCGCCAACCGAAGTGGTAGCCGACGATGCGGCGGATGGCGGAGGGCAGACCGTCGACGGCGGTGCGCAGGGCGGGATCGATCAGCTCACGGCTGCGAGCCAGGACCTCATGTGGTCGGTGACCTTCCGTGGTGTCCTCGATGGTGGTCATGGGTGTGCTCCTCATCGTGTGATGTCGACGTTCTCCAGGACCCCCAGCGCGTCCGGCACCAGGACGGCGGCGGAGTGGTAGGTGCTGACGAGGTAGGAGACGACCGCCCGGTCGTCGACCCCCATGTACCGGACGTTGAGGCCGGGTTCGTACTCATCGGGCAGACCGGTCCGGCGCAGGCCGACGACGCCTTGGGCGTCCTTGCCGGTACGCATGGCCAGGATGGACGTGGTCCGGTGCTCGGAGACGGGGATCTTGTCGCAGGGCAGGAGGGGCACGTTCCGCCAGGCCATCACCGGGTGCCCCTCGACCTCGGTGGAGTCCGGGTACAGGCCGCGACGGTTGCACTCGCGGCCGAACGCCGCGATGGCGCGCGGGTGGGCCAGGAGGAACCTGGTCTTCCGGCGGCGGGAGATCAGTTCGTCGAGGTCGTCGGGGGTGGGCGGGCCCCCTCGGGTGTGGATGCGTTGTCGCAGTGCGGCGTTGTGCAGCAGGCCGAAGTCGCGGTTGTTGATCAGCTCGTGTTCTTGCCGCTCGCGCAACGCCTCGATGGTGAGCCGGAGCTGCTGCTCCATCTGATCCATCGGGTCGTTGTAGAGGTCGGCCACCCGACTGTGCACCCGCAGCACCGTCTGCGCCACACTCAGCTCGTACTCACGGGGTTCACGCTCATAGTCCACGAACGTGCCCGGCAGTACCCTCTCACCGGCGTGCCCGGAGGCGAGGTCGATCTCCGACTCGCCCCACTTGTTGTGGGGTCCCGGGGTCGGGGGCCGGTCCCGAACGTGTGCGCGCAGCCGTTCGGACGCGGCGATCGCCCGTTCGGTCGCCTCCCGAGGCAGTCTCATGACGATGCACGGAGTGTTGGCCATGACCGTGAAGGCCCAGGGATCCGAGGTGTCGGTGAATACGGCGTCACCGAAGAACCCGCCGTCACCCACCACGTCCAGCACGATGTCGTCGCCGTACTTGCCCCGGCCGATCCGATTCACCTTGCCGTGCGCCAGGACGTACACCCCGTCCATGGGCCGTCCCGCCTCGACGATCAGGTCACCGGACGCGAACTCGTGCTGCTCGAAGCCTCCGGCCAACGCCTCCAACACCGCGTCGTCACCGAACCCGCGCAGCGCGGGCAACTCCCGCAGCTCCGCCGGCACCACACTCACCTCGGCACCGGTGTTCACACAGGTCACGTGCCCATCACCGACCGTGTAGGTCAGCCGACGGTTCACCCGGTACACAGCACCCCGGGTCTCCTCCCAGGGGAGCACGCGCGACAACCACCGAGGGGTCGCCCCCTGCATCTGCGGGGCGGACTTCGTGGTCGCCGCCAGGTTTCGTGCCACCGACGTCCCCAGACTCGACCGGGCACCCATCTCGGCCGGGTCCACGGCGTCCGATTCCATCTCTCTCATGGCAAGGGCCACCATTCCTACTGGGCTGCTTCGATCCGGAGGTCATCGATCCGAGCGCGCTCGGGCCGGGCCTCGTCGATGCGAGGCGGCCGCCCCGGTGTCCGGTCCCCGGGGCGGCGCGGGTCGGTGGGGGACGGTGCGAGAGCCGTCAGTGCTCGCGTCCGAGCTCGACGTCCTCCAGGATCCCCAAGGCGTCGGGTACCAGGACCGCCGCGGAGTAGTAGGTGCTGACCAGGTAGGAGATGACGGCGCGTTCGTCGATGCCCATGAAGCGCACGGACAACCCCGGTTCGTACTCGTCGGGGATACCGGTCTGGTGCAGGCCGACGACGCCCCGGTTCTGGTCCCCTGTACGCATGAGCAGGATGGAGCTGGTCCGGGCGCCGGTAACGGGGATCTTGTTGCAGGGCAGCATGGGGATGCCTCGCCACGAGGGGACCTTGTGGCCGGACACGTCGATGCTCTGCGGGTACAGACCCTGGTGGTTGCACTCTCGCCCGAACGCCGCGATGGTGCGCGGGTGGGCCAGCATGAAGGAGGGTTCCTTCCACACCGTGGCGATGAGCTCGTCGAGGTCATCGGGGGTGGGCGGACCGGTACGCGGCTGGATCCGCTGGTCCGGGGCGGCGTTGTGCAGCAGACCGAAGTCGCGGTTGTTGATCAGCTCGTGTTCTTGCCGCTCGCGCAACGCCTCGGTGGTCAGTCGGAGCTGCTGCTCCACCTGGTTCATCGGCTCGTTGTAGAGGTCGGCCACCCGACTGTGCACCCGCAGTACCGTCTGCGCCACGCTCAGCTCGTACTCACGGGGTTCACGCTCATAGTCCACGAACGTGCCCGGCAGCTCCGGTTCACCGTCGTGGCCCGAGGCCAGACCGATCTCCGCCTCACCCTCCGGGTTGCTCGGGCCCAGGCCCTCGGCCCGGGTGCGAGCGTGCTCCCGCAGTGCCTGGGAGAAACCGTTCATCTCGCCCAGGGCACGCCGAGGCAGGGTGAGCACCGTGCAGCGGGTGACCGCCTTCGCGGTGAAGTCCCACGTGCGTTCGTCGCCGATGAAGACGTCGTCGCCGAAGTAACCACCACCGGCCAGTACGTCCAACACGATGTCGTCGCCGTACTTGCCCTGGCCGATCCGGTTCACCTTGCCGTGCGCCAGGACGTACACCCCGTCCATGGGCCGTCCCGCCTCGACGATCAGGTCACCGGGCGCGAACTCTCGCTGTTCGAAGCGTCCGGCCAACGCCTCCAACACCGCGTCGTCACCGAACCCGCGCAGCGCGGGCAACTCCCGCAGCTCCGCCGGCACCACACTCACCTCGGCACCGGTGTTCACACAGGTCACGTGCCCATCACCGACCGTGTAGGTCAGCCGACGGTTCACCCGGTACACACCACCGCGCGCCTGCACCCACGGGAGCATCCGCAGCAGCCAGCGCGACGTCACACCCTGCATCTGCGGGGCGGACTTCGTGGTCGTCGCCAGGTTTCGTGCCGCCGACGTCCCCAGACTCGACTGCTGGTCCTCCAAGGCCAAGGGACTCGATTCGACCGTTTCAGTCACAGAACACCACCATTTCCAGACGGAATCATCACAGGCGCGTCCGGGGCGACGAAAGGTCCGATTCGCCGAACCGCACAACGACCGGGACCAACAACAACACAGGCGCCACAGGGGCGCAGCGGAAATGGAAATATTCCATAAGACACTGGAATCATGACATTCAGAAAGGCGTACCCGCGACACCTCGCGCCACACCCTCAACAAGGTCGAACACGCTGATCACCTGGCGCGAAGCATTATCACGAACCATGACATAACCCACCGAATCACAGTGACCGAAAAACCCCAAAAGAAATAAATGCCACGATCTTCTGCACCCCCTTTATCCAGAGAACACACACCATTCCCCTTTTCGGGTCAACCAGAAAATCTTCGAGAGCATACCTAAAAGGCACCGCACCGACGAAGAACCGGAGGCCTTTCAAGCGACCGGACAGGTCACCGACGTCCAGGGGGTCGAGCGCTCCTCGAACGGCCCTGTTCGCATGACCTTTCTCATGCCCTGAGCACCGACGTCGGCACGCAGGTCTCCAGGGCACGGCGCCAGGCACGGGTGTCCGCCCAGAAGGCGTCCGACGGTGTTTCGGGGGCGAAGAGCCACATACGCTGGTCGGCCTCTGCGATCCGGCCATCGATCACACCACGGACCGGTGGGGGCACCTCGTCCCCGAGTTGGTACCAGCCGTAGTCGAGGGGGCGCAGCAGCCTCATGAGTCGTTTCTCGACACCGCGCCCCGGCAATACCTCGCAGAGGATCCAGGGACGAAAGGCACGCAGTGCCTCGATACCGCCCGCGATGACCTCGGGTTCGGTGGTCTCGGTGTCGATCTTGACCACGGCCGGGACGGTACCGGTGCGCTCACACCAGCGGGACACCGTGTCCACCCGCACCTCGATCCGTTCGGCCGCGGTACGGAACCCCGCCGCCAGTGAGTTCGAGGCGTCCGAGGTGGAGGAGAGAGTGAAGGAGGCCCGCCCGAGCCGGTCGCCCAGCGCGCACTCCACCACCATGACCGGAAGGCCGTTGGTCTTGGCCAGTTCCCGCGCGGTGGCCGCGACCCGCGGAGTGGGTTCGAAGGCGTGCACCGCGCGCGTGCCGCGCGCGGCCGCGAGCAGGCCGTACACGCCCACGTTCGCGCCGATGTCGAGGACCGCGCCCGGGCCGGCGTGATCCAGGGCGGCGAGGAAACAGGCCAGGGTCTCGGGTTCGAACCCGGCCAGTCCCTCCCGTTCGAGTTCGCGCGGGACCCAGAGTCCGCCCGGCACGGTGAAGGAGAGCGTCTCCGGATCCGCGTCGGTGTCGCCCTCACGGATGGGGAGCGCCAGCTCGAAACGGCGTTCTTCCCTGAAGGACTCGATCCCGCCGAAACCCCGTGGGAGTCCAACGCGCACGCTTCGCACCGTCTCCCGTAGCGCCGGGTGGCGTCGCACGAAGTCACGAATCCGGTTCACGAGCACAGGACCTCCCGAAGCCTGGGTCTCTCGACCACGGGGGATGTACGCGGTGCCGTGCGGTCTCCGCGGGCCCCACTATGCCTCCGCGCGGCTCCGATCGGCACCCATGACACGAGGTTTTCGCGCACCGCTCACCGTCACGTCGTTGCACATCCGTATCCGCCGCTCGGCCATTCACAAAGAGAAGGATTCGGAGATCGGGGGTCGCACCACCCCTATTGGTATCAACAAAAAGACTGGGGGCAGACAGGGGTACCCCTTATTGCACCAAATGGGAAATACTGCCTTTCGGCAAGGGTTCGGGCTCGGCTGACCACCGGACTCGGTACCGCGGCCGAGACCCCCTCGCGCCCCGCTCCGGGTTCACCGAGACGCTCTCGCCGAAGATCGGCCGGCTCCCCGATCGCATCGCGTCCCCCGCACCGTGAGCTTCCGAAAGGCCGTACATGAGCAATATCGAGAAACCCGCTTGGGCACTGCTCGCTTCCGCCACCTTGACTTTCGCGCTCATCACCGCGGACGCGTCGGCGCAGCCCACGGAACAGCGAACGTACGAGCTTCCCGGACTCACGGACGATGTGCGCATCGCGGTCGACTCCTCGGGGGTTCCGCACATCTACGCGGACAGCACCGCCGACCTCTTCTTCGCCCAGGGCCTGAACGCCGCCCGGGACCGGCTCTTCCAGCTCGACCTCCAGCGGAGGCAGGGGTTGGGGGAGCTTTCCGAGGCCTTCGGAGCGGAATACCTGGAACACGACAAAGCCGCCAGGACCTTCATGTTCCGCGGAGATATGGACGTGGAATGGGAGAGTTACGGCCCCGGTGCGCGCGAGGCCGCCGAACGATTCACGGAAGGTGTCAACGCCTACGTGGGGCTGATCGAGGAGTACCCCGAGAAGGCGCCCCCCGAGTTCCAGGAACTCGGTTACTCACCGGCCTTGTGGGAACCCGAGGACATCGTCCGCATCCGGAGCAACAGCCTCGGAAGTAATTTCACCAGTGAGGTCACCCGTTCACTGTTCGCATGCGCCCAGGACCTCGATTTCGGAGAGGTCGTGACCGGCTCGGAACCCGAGCACGAGGTCACGATCCCCGACGGGCTGGACCCGTGCTCGGTCTCCCCCGAGGTCCTGACACCGTTCATTCTCGCGGTGAGCCCGGTCTCCCTCGGAGAGGAGGGGGCACCGGCCTTCGACGTCGAGGACGAAACGCTGCGACGCATGCTCGAAGCCGAGGGAAGCAACAGCTGGACCATCGCCCCGGAGCGTACGTCCACCGGCCGACCCATCCTCGCCGGCGACCCGCACCGGTCCGTCCAGGCTCCGTCCCTTCGGTACGCCGTTCATCTATCGGGACCGGAGTTCGACGTGATCGGCGCGGGCGAGCCGTTCCTGCCCGGCGTCTCCATGGGCCACAACGGGACCGCGGCGTTCGGCCTCACCTTTCTCAACGCCGACCAGCAGGATCTCTACGTCTACGACCTCGATCCGGAGGATTCCTCCCGTTACCGTTACGGTGACGGCTGGGAGACCATGACCACGGTCACCGAGGAGATCCCCACCGGCGACGGCGCTTCCGAACGGGTGGACCTGCGGTTCACCCGACACGGACCGGTCCTGCACCTCGACGAGGAGAGCGGAACGGCACTGGCTCTGCGCAGCACGTGGTCGGAACCGGGGACCGCGGCCTACTTCCACGGCATGCGGTTGCTCGGCACGGAGGACTTCGACGACTTCGAGGATGCCTTGTCCTCGTGGGCCGGTCCGCCGGTGAACTACACGTACGCCGACACCGACGGCGACATCGGCTGGGCGACCGCGGGTCTGATCCCCCGACGCGACGGCTACGACGGGCTCCTCCCCGTCCCCGGAGACGGCGGTTACGAATGGGACGGTTTCCTCGATCCCGATGACCTGCCGTCGAGCCTCAACCCGGAGGAAGGTTTCCTGTCCACGGCGAACGAACGCAACGTTCCCCTGGATCTGGGCATCGGGTACGAGTGGGACCCGGGCTACCGGCAGGAACGCATCGTGGAGGAGCTGGAGGATCGGACCTCCACGACCCTCACCGACTCAATGGCCCTGCAGAACGACCACCTGGACACCTCCGCACGGGACGTCCTGCCCCTGCTCGACGGTCTGGAGGCCGAGGGGGACGTCGGGGAGGCTCTCAGGGTCCTCCGGGAATGGGACCACGTCGCTTCCACCGATTCGGCGGGCGCGGCCCTGTACCAGACCTGGGTGAGTCGACACCTGGGGCCGACCTTCTACCGCGAGATCTCCCCCGTGCTGGGAGAAACCCTCACCTCGACCATGAATTCGGGCGCGCTCTACCATGCGCTCCAGGAACCCGAGCGGTGGCTCGGCGATGGGGCGAAGGACGAGCTGGACCGGATCCTGACGGACTCCCTGGGCGAGGCCTTCGCCGATGTGAGCTCCTCCTTGGGAACGAACCCCGACCAATGGAGGTGGGGCTCGTTGCACAACACGAGCTTCGCCCACCCCTGGAACCCACCGATCGGTCCGTTCGAGCGGGCGGGGGCCGAACACACCGTCGACAGCTCCACCTTCGACGCGGCCGATCACTCCCAGTTGTCGGGGGCCTCGTTCAGGATGGTGCTCGACGTCGGGGAGTGGGACTCATCGGTCATGGTGAACGCCCCGGGGCAGTCCGGTGACACGCGCAGCCCCCACTACCGTGACCAGGTCGACGACCTGCTCGACGGTTCCTATTCTCCGCTCCTGTACACCGAGGGCGCGGTGGACGAGGACACGGTGCTGGAGATCATCCTCCGTTCCGACGGCTGAGGGAGCGCCCACCGGGGGCGCCGGTCCGGGTCGACGCCCGGTCCGGCGCCCTCGGTGTATGCGTGTCACGGGGCCCGGGTCGGACACGGCGTCGCCTCCCACCCACATACGAGCGATCTCGAAGAATTCTCAACTTTCACCGAGTAAATAGCCACTCAAGCATCTCGTTAATTGTTGAACCATAAACGACCACTCTTCGAAATTGCTCAACTACACCCCGAACTCGAACTCAAACCTTAAGTGAATTTAAGGCTGGTTCTCGAACTTCACCGCCGCCACCACTGGATATTAGCGGAAGCAACATTTACGATCCCAAGACAGCAGCCCCCGCACACGAGGGCCCTAGCCAGCCAAGGGACCTCAAGAGAAACTGATACCCGGTGCCAAAATTACCCTGAGCCACCACTGACCCAGAAGCCCAGCACACAAGGAAATCCCACTCAACATACCCTTAAGGAAAACCCGTGAAGCCAGCGAATATTGCCGAACGCGAACAAGCGAAAGAAACCTTGGAATTCGCCTTGACCGAAGCCAAGGCGGGAAGATCTTCGTTTTTCATAATCGAAGGCGGAACCGGAACAGGGAAAACAGAACTCGTTCGCTTCGCCTCCGACTTGGCAACCTGCGCTCACATGCCCCACCTCTGGGCGACCAACTCGACGATCAACGCGGCAGCACCGTTCGGGGTGATACAGCAACTTCTCCTGCGCCCCTTCGCCGATGACCGGATCGACCCCGAGACGAGGGAAGAACTCACCTCGGTGGGGGACGCGATCGCGTCGGTCACCCACCAGGACCCGGACTGCTCCCAGCTTCCCTCCTCCCTCGGTGAACGGCTCAGGCAGGCCCTCACCAAAGCGGCGCACGTCTCACCGTTCCTGGTGACGGTCGAGGACATCCACAACGCCGACCCGGCCTCGCTGAAGTTGCTCCAACGAATCATCTGCGAATGGCGCGGTGGCGGCCTGGTCGTGCTGCTCAGCCAGTCTCACCACTTTCCACCGGTGGACCCCCTGTTCCACGTCGAGACGATCCGCTCGCCGTTGTACCGACGGATCCACACCCGACCCCTGTCCAAGAACGGCGTCCGCCAGACCCTCGTCGACCATCTCGGCGGGACCATCACCGACCGGTTGGCCACCGAGTACACCGAAGCGACCGGAGGCAACCCGCTGTTGCTGCGTTGCCTCATCGAAGACGCCAAGAACTCCGGCGAGGGGACCGAGCTCTTGCCCGGCCGCGAGTACCGGCAGTCGGTCCTGGCCTGTCTGCGCACGTGCGACCCGCACACGGCCCGGGTCGCGGAGGCCGCGGCGGTCCTCTCCACCTCGGCAAGGCTCAGGTCGGCGGCCCCACTACTGCTGAGATACATGTTCACGGAGGGGCAGAGCAGCACGGAAATGGCGCTGAGCGCCCTCCAGGAAATGGGGATCCTCGACGATCGTTGCCACTTCCGGTTGCCCACGGCCATGAACACGGTTCTCGACGGCGTGGCACCCGAGCGTTACCGCGGCCTCAGGATCCGTGCCGTTCACACCATGCACCTGAGCGGATCCAACAAGGAGCACCCCTCGGTGGTCAACAAGATCCTCGGGCAGTCCACGACGGGCTCCTGGACCGTGGAACTGCTCAAGGACGCCGCGACCGAGGACCTGGCACAGAACGAGACCAGCAGTGCCATCGCGCACCTGGAACTGGCTTTGGAGTCCTGCGATGACAGGGCGGAGAAGTCCAGGATCACCATGGCTCTCACCCAGGCGAGGTGGCGGATCGATCCGTTGACCGCGACCCAGCACCTGAACTGCCTGATCGACTCCTTCTACGAGGGCATCCTCCGTGTCACCGATTCGGTGGAGCTCATGCAGGCGCTGATCTGGCACGGCAGGGGCCGGGAGGTCCTGAAGATGATCCAGCACCTTCTCCGCACCGGGGAATACCGTCGGCGGCTGGAGTTCCTCTCCAAGTGCCGGCCACTGCTCAACCTCCAACCCTCCCTCCAAGAAGTACTGGAGGCCGAGGGGGCCGACGACACCTCCCTGTACGAAGCCGTCTCGACCAGCCGGCTCTCCCGAGCGGACTCCGTGCTGAACAGCCTGTTCACCGGAGACTCGCTGGAAGAGGCCGTCAACACCGCCGAACAATTCCTGCGGACCTCCCATCTGGCCGACTCCACGTTCATGACCACCGAGGCGGCCCTTCTCGTCCTCGTCTACTCCGGAAGTCTCACGAACGCCCGCCATGCCTGCGAGGTGTTGCTCGCCCAGGCCGCCGACCGCGACGTCCCCCTCTGGAACGCGGTGTTCTCCGCACACCGCGGTGAGATCGCCCTGCGCCAGGGCGACCCGGTCACGGCGGAGTCCCTTGCCCGTGAGGCCCTGAACACGCTGCCCTCCCGCAGCTGGGGGGTGGCCATCGGAGCGCCTCTGGGCACCCTTCTCCTGAGCACCACCCGACTCGGCAGACTCGACGAGGCCACGGCCCTCCTCCAGTACGAACCGCCCGAAGCCATGTACTCGAGCAGGTACGGCCTGGGTTACCTCATCGCGCGAGGCAGGTATCACCTGGCCTCCGGGAGCGCCTCCGTCGCCCTGACCGACTTCAAGCACTGTGAACGACTGATCCGTCAGTGGGGCCTGGACTTCCCCGGGTTCCACGACTGGCGTTCGGCGACCGCGGAGGCGCTCATCGACCTGGGTCGACCGGACGAGGCGAGGGCCTACCTCGACGAACAACGTGAACTGCTCTGTCAGAAGGACCACAGGGGCAGGGCCGAGGCTTTGTTGTTGTGGTCCCGTACCGAACCCGTCCAGAACCGTCCGGTGTTGCTCAACCAGGCGATCGATCTGTTCCGCGTGGCCAATGACGACCTCGCCCTGGGCCGGGCCCTGCTCGAACTCGGACACACCTTCGAGTCCCTCGGCGAGGTCAAGAAGGCCCAGCGGCTCAAGGAACGAGCCGACCGCCTCATAGCGAAGGTCCGCTCCAACGCGGCACCGGTCGACCACCCGGGACCCCACGAGCCCGTTCCCGCCGCATGTCTGACCAAGTCGGAGCGCAGGGTGGCCGAGCTCGCGGCGCAGGGGCAGAGCAACCGAGAGATCTCCCGGAACCTGTTCATCACCATCAGCACCGTCGAGCAGCACCTCACGCAGGTCTACAGGAAGCTGAACGTGAAGAACCGGCTGGCCCTCCCTTCCGTGATCGCCGAGACCGCGCCCGTTCACACCTCCGCGGTCCCCGACCCGTCCATAGACCCGAGTCGGGTCCTGAATTCCTCGGCCGTCAACGCCGGGTGATCGGTCGGATAGAAATGCCCACCCGGCATGTGGACCAACTCGAAACCGGATTCCGTTAGCTCGCGCCAACCCAAGAGGTCGGCCTCCCTCACACGGCTGTCGTCGTCACCCACGAAGCCGACGACAGGACAGGCCAGTGGGGGGCCGGAAGTGTAGACGTAGGTTTCGGCCGCCTTGTAATCCCCCCGGATCGCGGGCATCAAGGTGTCCAGAAGTTCTTTGTCGTCCAACAATGAGGTGTCGGTCCCGCTCAAACGACGCAGTTCGGCGATGATCCCTTCATCGTCCAACAGATGGATGTCGTGGGTACGGTGATCACTCGGCGCACACCTCGCCGACGCCCAGAGCGCGGCGGGACCGACGCCCGCCTGCTCCAACCGCCGTGCGACCTCGAAGGCCACGGTGGCCCCGAGACTGTGGCCGAAGAACACGGTGGGCTTCGCATCCCTCGGGTGGAGCTCTTCGACCAGCTCCTTGGCCAGGAGCTCGACGTTCTCACGCACCGGCTCCCGGCGACGGTCCTGGCGCCCCGGGTACTGCACGACGAACACCTCCACTTCGGGGGCGAGCAGTCGGGACAACGTGAAGAAGTAACTGGCGGATCCCCCCGCGTGGGGGAAGATCACCATTCGGACGGGGGCCTCGGGGGCGGGGTGGAACCCCCGTAGCCACAAATCGGCTCTCATTCGCACTCCTTGCTGATCCAGTCGTCGATGGCGAGGGCGGTCTCCGCCGAGTACTCCTCCATGATCGAGAAGTGGGTTCCACGGACGTCGACCACCTCGTGGGGGTGCTCCCACGTGGAGTGCCAGTTCTCTCCGTGGTTCCTCTCCGCCTCCGGGGTGAGCGGTTCCGAAGCCCTGACGAGCAGCGTCGGACACTTCGTGGGTTCCGCTCCCCACGACCCGAACATCTTCAGGTACCAGCCCATGGCCGTGAGGCGGTCCTCGGAGAGGGAGACGAAGACCCCCTCCCGATCGTGCATTCCGTCCATGAGGGCCAAGCCGAACTTGGCGAGGATGTCGTTCTGCGGGGTGTAGGTGTCGACCAGGACGACTCCCGCGACCCGAGACCCGGTCCGTTCCAGGTAGGCCGCCACGGAGTTCGCGAACCAGCCACCCGCGGACGAACCCAGGAGGATCGGTGGTCGGCCCTTGGCGTCGCTTCGGACGGCTTCACCGAGCAGTTCGATCACCGCGGAGATCTCCTCGGGAAGGGATTCCCCGTCCTCGAAACCAGGGCAGGGGAACGCCATGAAGTCACGCGATCCGCGAAGCCCCGCGGCGAACCTGGCGTAGCCCTGGATACCGGCCAGGGCCAGGCAGGAGGAGAATCCGTACACGGGGGCACGGTCACCCGGCCCTTGAGCGAGCGGTACGGGCCGTGTCTTCGGGCCGTCCTCGGCACCGGAGAACGAGTCGCGCAAGGCGGCGGCCGCGTGCAGGAACTCGAAGGCCTTCTCCCACTTGCCGACCTTGGTCGCCTCGGCGTAGAGCGATATGACGGTGGACGACCCGTCGTCACCGCCGCTTCGACCGGGTCGACGTTCATCGGACTCGGCGGTGACGCGCCCCAGCAGGTCTTCGGACAGTTCCAGCGGTGTGCCGTGGTCGAAGACCAGTGTGGACGGAAGCCGGAGCCCCAACACCTGTTGGAGACGGTTGCGCAGGTCCACCGCGGACAACGAGTCGAAGCCGGCGTCCACCAGGGAGTACTCCGGTGAGACGTCCTCCGGCAGGTGTCCGAGCACCGCGGCCACCTGGGAACGGACCAGTGAGAGCAGCGCGGATCGTCGCGCTTCTTCGTCCATGGACGCCAACCGGGTCGGGAAGTCCGTTTCCCTTCCCTCGTCGACGCTGTTGTCGACCACCCGCATCGGCGGTCGCACCATGCCCCGCAGCAGCCGGGGAACCGACGGGGATTCGTGGTTCTCCCTCACCGAGCGAAAATCCACGCGAAGCGGAACGGTCAGGGGACGAAGCGAGCGAAGAGCGGTGTCGAACAGCCTCAGGCCCTCCTCCACGGAGAGCGCGACCAGCCCGGTGCGCGAGGTCAGTTCCTCACCGTCCGCGTTCGTGTTCGCGGCCATACCGTCGCCCTCCCACGGCCCCCAGGCCAGGGAGAAGGCGGGTGTGCCCTCGGCTCGAATCCGCACGGCCAACGCGTCCAACGCGGAGTTGGCGGCCGCGTAGTTGGACTGGCCCGCACCCCCGAAGATCCCCGCCGCGGAGGAGAAACAGACGAACGCGTCCAGGTTCGAGTCGCGGGTGAGCTCCCACAGGTACAGAGCACCCAGTGCTTTGGGACGCAGAACCCCTTCGAGCCGTTCGGGGGTCAGGGAGGTGATGATGCCGTCGTCCAGCATCCCGGCGAGGTGCACGACGGCACTGATCGGACGGTCCGGGTCGACCGTCGCGATCACCCGGGCGAGGTCCTCCCTGTCACCGACATCGCAGGCCTCCAACCGCACGTCGACCCCGGCTTCGCCCAGCTCTTCGCGCAGCTCCGTGGCTCCCGGCGCCTCAGGCCCCCTCCTGCTGAGCAGGAGGAGGTCGCGCACCTCGTAGGCGTCGGCCAGGTGACGGACCACCGCGCGTCCCAACGCTCCGGTGGCGCCCGTGACCAGCACGGTTCCGCCGGCCCTCGGTTCGGGACCCGTGTCGGCGAGGTCGTCCGGGCCCTCCAGACGTTCCAGCACCGGACGCAGGGGGGTGCCCGAGCGCAGGGCAACGGTGGGCTCCTCGCTCGATCCGACGGACGTGAGCATGTCGAGGGACTCTTCCGAACCGTCGATGTCCACGAGGGTGAAGGCCCCCGGGTGCTCACTCTGCGCCGAGCGGACCAGGCCGTGGAGCGCGGCTCCGGCGACATCGGTGAGCTCACCGTCACCGGTGTCGACGGCCCCCGAGGTGAGGACGATCAGTCGAGTGCCGAACAGGTGACGAGCCTCCGTCCAGGAACGCACCAGGGAAAGGCCCTCCGTGGTGGTACCGACGACGTCGTCGGTACCGCGACCGGCCAGGGAGCCCTGGGCGACCACGGCCAGGTCCGGTGCGGCACCGCCCGCTCGAAGCGAGTCGTCCAGGGAATCCAGGTCGGCGTGGGCCTCGGTCCGCACTCCCATCCCGGAGAGGGTGTCGGACAGACCCGACTCGTCCGATCCGATGACGGCGACCCTGGACACGGTGTTCTCCGGTGTCTCGGTCGGTGTCCAGGACAAGCCGTACAACGGCCCACCACCCGACACCAACCCACCAGCCGGCCGCAACACCAACTCATCAACCGACAACACCAC
>NZ_JBEYLC010000093.1:0-16656 GCF_040635885.1 Nocardiopsis sp. NPDC006832
GCACGCCGAGCCGCATGGCGGTGTTCTCGAAGTGCACCACGACGGCCTCGGAGGGTGCGGAGAAGGCGGTGGCGTTGTCGATCAGTTCGGCCATGATCTGGATGATCGAGTTGACGGCGCGGCCCTCGACCACCACCGGGGTGGTGGGCATGTTCATCTGCACGCGGGCGTAGTCGGGGACACTGCCGACCGCCGCGCGGACCAGTCGTTCGACGCGCAGGGGTTGGGTCCAGTTGCGGCCGATCCGGTCGGCCTCGGCCACGGTGAGCAGGCGCTGGATGAGCATCTCCAGGCGGGAGAGACCGGCCTCCACGACCATGAAGTCCTCACGCATCCGCTCACTGGCCCCGGTGGAGTCGAGGGACTTCCAATAGGGTGCGCTGCGTTGTTGCACGTCGGCGCGCAGCTGTGCGACACCGGCGCGGGCGCGGTCGGCACAGCCCTTGACCACGCTGAGGAGTCTTCGGCGCTGTTGGTGCCCACGCCAGAGCGAACGGGTGACCGCCTCCACCAGTGGTCTGGTGGCGGGGTCGGGGCCGTCCGCGGAGTCGACCTCGGCGAGGACGGTGTCGGTCGAGGCTCCTTCTCGGATTCGCCGCGTCACCTGTGGGAACAGGTCCTCGGTCACGGTGCGGGCGGTGCGGTCGCGTTGGGCCAGTGCCGACTGAAGTCGGTCGGCCCGGGCCTCGGCGCGGGCCGCCGCGGCCCGGGCCTCTTCGATCAACCCGGCGTCACGGCGCGCCGATTCGGTCGCGCTTCGCCGGGCCTCCCGCAGTCGCAGGGTCGTGTAAACCATCGCGGCCAGGAGCACGATCGTGCTCGCCGCCAGTACCCACAGCCAGATCTGTGTGGGGGCGGACTCCACTGGAACCGCTGTGTCTGTCAGCAGCATGCCTTGGTCGATTCACTTCGAGAACGGGCCGGGGAAGGGACGTCGAAGGACACAGAGAGTTGGTCCGGGGATGCGGGTGAAGAAGGTTCGTGGTTCAGCCGTCGTGCACGGACTGCGGGGGATTCCAGGAGGTCTTCGCGATGGGAGATCCGCCGTGGGTGTGCGGACTCGCCGCGAGGGCCGACCCAGGTTGGTGTCAGCGGGGTTCGAGAGGAAGACTGCGGGCACGGCGGTCCATGGACGAATCCGGCCGGGAGGCTCCCTCAGCTGGTCATTTTGCCATCAACCGGAGCACTCGGGAAGCGAAACAACCCAATAGGAGAGGGTTCGGTCCCCCACTTACCTAGAGACCCCCGGCGTTCGCACAGTTCACAGCGTTTCCAACCCGTTCCCGCGTGTGCGGGAAGTTCCTGAAAATTCTTCTCCCGAACCCCCGAACCCGGTACCAATAGGCCCTTTTGTCGATCTTGCACCCACTCCGGGCCCTTGCGACACCGGTCCCCTAACGCGCGGGTTTGCTCGCACGCAGGGAGTACATCAGGGGAATTCTCGGTGAACTCTCAGGGAAGCGGTGGTAACCCTTGTCGTCGCGCTGGAAGGAGCCGAACCGTGGGAAGAGCGACACGTCGTGTTCGTGCAGGAACTCCAGTCGCAGTCCCTCGGCCGCCAGTGCCGACACCACGTCCCCGATCGGGTGCTGCCACTCGACGGCACGGTTGTTCTCGGTACGGGCCTCCAGGTCCGCGTACGTCCCTGTGGCCTCGTACACCTTGGCCTCGCGCGCGAAGTAGTCGTGGACGACCTTCGTTCCGGTCTCGTCGTCGAGCACGTCCGTGATCGGGTGGAACTCGGCCAGGTACAGGAATCCGCCGGGTGCCACCAGCGAGGCGGCGACCTCGGCCCACCGCCGGATGTCGGGGAGCCAGCAGAGGGCGCCCACACCCGTGTAGACGATGTCGTACGACTCCTCCGGCACCACGTCGGCGGCGGCGTACACGTCGGACTCGACGAAGCTCGCCCGTTCCCGCGACATCCCGATCTGCGCGGCGATCCCCCGGGCCGCCTCGACCGCCGGTCCGGAGAAGTCCAGCCCCACCACCCGCCGTGCCCCGTGCCGCGCCCAGGAGAGCGTGTCCAGCCCGATGTGGCACTGCAGGTGCAGCAGGGACCTGCCGGTGACGTCGCCGACCTCGGCCAACTCGAAGTCGCGCAGTGCCTCGTCCCCGGCGCGAAAACCGTCCAGGTCGTAGAAGTCACTGGCGACGTGCAGGGGGACGCGTTCGTCCCAGTTGGCACGATTGGTCGTGAGCCAGTCCCGCGGAGTGGAGGTGTCCATGGGACAGCAACCTAACGAAGGCCTGGGGCCGGACACCAATGGGTTTCGGCTCACCCCGTCGCGTACACGTACAGGAGCGCGTTCATGGTGCTGCCGCTGACCACCCTCCGGTCCCGTACGAGCTCGGGAACCCGCTCCACCGGAACCCACTCCACCCGTTCGGACTCCCAGCCGTCCACGGGCTCACCGACGTGTTCGGCCCCCTCGGCGACGAACACGTGGTGCGCGCTGTCAGAGATGCCCGCCGACGGTTGGGTGTACAGCAGCGGCCGCAACGGGCCCGGACGCCACCCCGTCTCCTCCTCCGCCTCCCGCGCCGCGGCCTCGATCGGTGTCTCCCCCTCCTCCACCCCTCCCATGGGGATCTCATAACCCCAGGTGTCGGTGATGAAGCGGTGGCGCCAGATCAACAGCACGTTCCCTCGACCGTCCAACAGGACGGCACCCGCTCCCGGAGCGGAGCGGATCAGCCGATGCTCCAACCTCCGGCCCTCGCCCACCTCCACATCGGCGACCCGAATGTCGAGCCAGCGGTCGGTGTAGAGCGGTTTCTCCGAGTGGACGGTCCAGCGCATGCGCACTCCTCCTCAGACAGGCGGGGACACGGCTCCATGCAACACGACCCCCGGACCCTTCCTGTACAGGGGTTCACTCGCTCTGTAGGTTGAGGGCACCCGACCCGTCACAGAGGTGGTCACATGTCCAGAACGACGTGTTGTGTGGTCGGGGGCGGCCCGGCCGGCATCGTCCTCGGTCTGCTCCTCGCCCGCTGCGGTGTCGAGGTCACCGTGTTGGAGAAACACGGCGACTTCCTACGGGACTTTCGCGGCGACACCGTCCACCCCTCCACCATGGAGTTGCTGGACGACCTCGGCCTGGCCGAACGGTTCGCGCGACTGCCCCAACGCCGCGTGGATCAAGTCCGGTTGCCCACCGGGCCGGATGGGCGGATGGTGACCCTGGCGGACTTCACCCCGATGCACAGCGACTACAACTACATCGCGATGGTCCCTCAGTGGGACCTGTTGGACCTGCTCGTCGCCTCCGCCTCCGAGGAGCCCGGCTTCACGCTGCGGATGAACACCAAGGCGACCTCCTTCATCGAGGAGGGCGGGCGGATCAACGGGGTGCGGTATCGAACCCGTGACGGGGAGACCGGCGAGGTTCGGGCCATGGTCACGGTGGCCTGTGACGGCCGCGATTCCCTGGCCCGTGAGCTGTCCCGGCTGGAGCTGCGGGACTTCTCCGCGCCGATGGACGTGCAGTGGTTCCGGCTGCCCCGTGCTACCGACGACCCTGCGGGCGGGATCGGGCAGTTCGGGGAGGGCAGGTTCAGCATCCTGATCGATCGCGGGGACTACTACCAGGCCGCGGCGATCATCCCCAAGGGCGCCGACGCGCGGAACCGGGCACGGTCGTTGGAGGAGTTCAACGAGGCGTTGGTGCGGCAGTTCCCCTGGTTCGAGGGGCGCCGGCTGGTGGCCGAGTGGGACGACGTGAAGCTGTTGGACGTCCGGGTCGACCGGATGCGGCGGTGGCACACCCCGGGCCTGTTGTGCATCGGCGACGCGGCGCACGCGATGTCGCCCGTCGGAGGGATCGGTATCAACCTCGCCGTGCAGGACGCGGTCGCCGCCGCCCGTTATCTGGAGGAGCCTCTCCGCCGTGGACGGGTGACTCTGGCCGACGTGGCCGCCGTGCAGCGGCGCCGGATGCCCGTCACGATGCTGACCCAGAACCTCCAGCGCCTGGCCCACCGCCGCGCGATCCTGCCCGCGTTGGAGGGGCGTATCGACCTGGGGCGTGAGACCCCGCCGTTGCCGTTGCGGGTGGTCGAGCAGGTGCCGTGGGCCAGGCGGATTCCGCCGTACCTGTTGGCTTACGGGGCCCTGCGCGAGAAGCCACCGAAGGCCGCCCTGCGCTGAGCCCCGCGATCGGTCCTCGCCCCTACTCGGCGACCTGACCCACCACTCGTCGGATGGCCTCGACGGCGACCTCGGGCTGGTCGACGTGGATGTAGTGACCGGCCTCCTCGGCGGTGCTCAGTTCACTGGCTCCGGAGACCGCCAGCCACTTCTCCTGGCCCTCGCTCCACACGCGCTCCAGCTCGTCGCCGTACTCGGGGATCTCACCCAGGTAAGGGACGCCGTGCTGGATGACCTCCGTCGGGATGTCACCGGCCGAGCGGACCTCCGGGTCGCTCTCGATGGTGATCATCTCCGGGTTCTCACCCTCGAACATGGCGATGTTCTGTGCCCGAACCTCGGCGCCGTCACCGGTGGCGGATTCGGGGATCACCTCGGTGATGTCGTCGAGCATGGTCGGGGAGGTGGCGTCCATCAGGACCAGACCCTTGACGCGTTCGGTGTCGTCGGGGGCGTAGCGGGCGGCGATCAGGCCGCCCAGCGAGTGGCCGGCCAGGACGACCGGGCCGTCGGAGACGTCGTCGAGGACCGCCGACAGGATCTCGCCGCTGTCGGCGATGCTCTGCGGGCCTTCCGGCTGGTCGCTCTCGCCCTCGCCGAGACGGTCGTAGGAGCAGACCCGGTCCTGTTCACTCAGGGTCTCCTGGAGGTCGGCCATGGTGTCGAGGCCGTCGCCCATCCCGGCCATGAGGAGGATGACCGGGCTGTCGACGGCCGGGTCACCGGAGCAGGAGAGGTTCACCGACGCGCCGTTCACGTCGAGCGTCTTCGTGCCGGTGAAGAGTTCGCCGTCGTTCGCGATCTCCTCGGCGGCGGTCTCCAGGTCGCCTTCGGCTTCCCGCAGGCCGTCCTCCACGTCGGAGAGCGCTCCGCATCCGGTCAGACCCGCGCCCAGGATGGCGATCAGGGCGGTGACGGTGGCGGTCCGGGCGGTGCGGAACATGTCGATCTCCAGGAAGGGGTGCGGGGGTCGAGAGCGCGGAACTTCGCGACTGAGGGAAACGCTACGGATTCGGCGGTTTCCGGTCGTCACCATGTGGTGGACACCTGGTTGTGGCTCTCCCGGGGGACAAACCCCCGCACGCCCCGTCGTTGGTCGGGGGTCAGCCGCATACCCGCAGGTAGGTACGTATGGCTTCCGCAAGGTCCGTGAGGTCGTCGGCGGGTGCCGGTTCGGGTTCGGGTTCGGCCAGTAGGTCCCCTACCGGTACTCGGGGGCGCGGGATCAGCGGGGTCGGCGGGGCTGGAGAGGCCAGGTACGGGCGGACCAGCGCGCCCGCGTAATCGTCCGGGTGGCGGTAGTCGTCCTCCGGGGACGGCGGGCTCGGTTCCGGGGTCGCAATCTCCGCCCTTTTCGGGGCGGGAGCGATCGCCGCGCGTTCTCGTGCCTTCGGGATGAACACGTAGGTCAGCGCCGCCGCCAGGGCGAGGGCGAACAAGGCCCAGAGGTGTTCGGTGAGACTTCGGCATCGCCGGTGGTGCCGGCCGATAGGGTGCTGCACAGTCATCCTCCTGCTGGTTTCAGGTGGTTGATCAGCCCCGGACGGCGGTTGCACCCACCGTCCGGGGTGTTCGTTTTTCTGGGGGTTTTACGCGCTCGGATCCCGGTCCAGCGGGATGGTCGCCCAGAGTTCCAGGGGGAAGCCGTGTTGTCCCTCCCACCACCAGTGCTCGGCGATCCGATCCACCAGCCACAACCCCCGGCCGCCGGCGCAGAGGACGTTCGGTCCCTGCTGACGCACTCGCGGCACCGACGCGAGCTTGCCTGCCTTGGCTCCCTGGTCGAGCACGCAGAGGATGGCCCGGTCGTCGAGGACCTCGATGGAAGCGCCCATGCGGCCGTACTTCTCGCCGGTCGCGGTGTGCAGGACGGCGTTGGTGGCGAGTTCGCTGGCCACCAGCCGCACCCAGTCCCCACGGTGGTTTTGTAGGCCCGGCTCACTCCCACACCAGTCACGCAGACGGCGCACGTCGGAGAGCGTCCCTCCGAAGTAGGACCAGCGTGCGGACGGCCAACCCACCCCACCACCATCAGGCCGCCGCGGTCCCGGTATCCGCTCCTTGCCCATAGCGCCTCCTTCAAGGCATAGCTGTCGCATTGCTTCGAAGCGTGTTCGACCCGATGCTCTGAGGAGTCGAAGCTTCTGGAATCAGTGTGCATGGAATGATTCCCATGCACAATCTCTTCTAGGGAATTATTCCCTAGCCGAGCATGCGAAAAGTTGGCCCGTGGGACTGCTGTGCGCCAGACTGAAGAGGTATCGGCTGTCAGGAGAGTGGTCCAGTGGGTCAACCCACAGCATCAGTTGCGCGCCGGATGGTGGCCAAGGTGATGCGCGATGCTCGCATCCGACATGGAGCAACGGTCACTCACGCCGCCTCGGTCGCAGGGTTCACTCAGGGGACTCTGACCAAGTACGAGCGGGCGGAGAACCCCTTCCCCAAAGCCGTCGTGTATCGCCTCGCCGACTACTACGGGCTTGACTCGCATGTACGGGACAGCCTTGTCGAGTTGGCGAGCCAGAAGGAACTGGGCTGGTGGCAGAACCACCGGGAGATCCCCGATTGGTTCGCCCCTTTTGTGGCCTTTGAATCCGAGGCTGAGGCCGTGCTCAACTATGAAGACGGCGTCATCCCAGGTCTGCTTCAGACCGAGGACTACGCACGTGCCATCCTCGCCGCTGATATCGATGCCGGCTCGGACGATCAGGTCGAGGGCCACGTCACCGTACGCATGCAGCGTCAGAAGCGGCTCACCGGAGATTCACCCCTTCAGTTCAAGGCGGTCTTCAACGAAAGCGCGCTCTACCGATCCGTTGGCGATACAGAAGTCATGCGTGAGCAGCTTGCTTCGCTCCTGGAGCGCGCCGAGTCGCCCAACATTGACCTGCGAGTGCTTCCGTTCGAGGCAGGAGCTCACCCGGTAACGGGAAGCAATTTCGCCCTCATGCAGTTCCCGGAGCTGTTGGATGACGTCAGCTTCGGGGAGGTCGTGCTCATCGAGTACCGAACAGGCGCTCTCTACTTGGAGAAGGAGCAGGAAGTCGACCTCTTCTCACGTATCTTCCAGCGTCTTCAGAGTCAGGCACTCGACCAGGAGGAATCCGTCCAGCGCATCCTGCGCATCCGTAGTGAACGATTTGAGGGATGAGGTACAAAGTGGCTTTCGACAAGGCCGAAAAAGTGGTCTGGCATAAGTCCAGCTACTCCGGTAGCGGAGGTGGCAACTGTGTTGAGGTCGCTGGGGGAGAGAAGGTCTTGGTCAGGGACACCCAGTACCGAGAGCTCGGGCACCTTTCCTTCCAAGGCCCTGAGTGGACCAACCTCTTGAATGCTCTTAGGCGCTGACACGATCGGGTATCTCGGCACCGACCGAGATACCCGGCGCTCATGGGGATAGCCGATGAAGTGGCACAAGAGCAGCTACAGCACCAACGGCGGAGAGTGCATCGAAGTAGCCGGGGGACCGAGCGTCCTGGTTCGCGACACCAAGAACCGCGAACACGGCCACCTCACCTTCGACCGCCACGAATGGTCCGGCCTGTTGAACACTCTTCGACGCTGACGCAGACCCCGAGACCACATGGCCGACGCGACGTTCAGGAAGTCGGCCAGGAGAACGTGACATGGGTGTGCCGCTTGGTGACCACCAGGTCCTGCGACAACCGATCGACCGGAACGGAGATCGGATACACCCGGATCTCGGGCCCCGGCCCATAACGCCGACCCCGATCCCACTCGCGGACCCGTGACCCCACCCGTTCCGCGAACTCCGCCGCCGTCGGTCCGAAGGCGTGCACCCCGTATGCGACCGCCCCCTGCCCCGGGACCCCTCGCGTGACCAGGTAGGCGAAGTCACCGCCCTCGACCGCGGCCATGGAGAAGCGAGTGCTGTTCGGCGCCACCGTCCCCGTATCCAGTGCGGGGTCGACCGTCATGACGCAGAAACCCGGCAGGGTGGTGGCCAGGTACGACTGCAAGGTGTCGATCGTTTCCCGGAGAGTCACCATCACCCCCGTCCACCGTTCCACCCTGGGAGTACGCGCGACGTCGTCCAACAGGTGCGGATCCTCGGGAACCCTCTCATCGAAGCGCAGGACGATCCCCTCGGTCCCCCTGAGCCGAAGTAGGATCCCCCGATGCTCGTCCTCGCCCCGCATGGACACGAACCCGCAGATCAGCGCCGAAGTCGAGTGCAGAATCCCATCGTGTTCAACGAACCCGATCGATCGGGTCAGGCCATGGACCCGGAACGGAACCACCAACCGACCGCCCTCGGTCAACTGCCCGATCCAGGCGGGCGGAATGTCCCAGGCCCCGGCGGTGACGATGATGGCGTCGTAGGGCGCACCCTCCTCGACCCCCCGAGCGGCGTCGGCGGTGACCACCCGAACCCGCGCGTAACCGTTGGCCTCCAACAGGTCTCGGGCACGAGCGGTGATGTCCGGGTCGATGTCGACGGTGGTGACCTCACCCTCCGGCCCGACCATCTCGGCGATCAGAGCCGCGTTGTAGCCACCAGAGCCGACCTCCAGAACACGCTGCCCGGGCCGCAGTTCGGCCTGGCCGAGCATCATCGCCTGGATCTGCGGCGCGGAGACCGAGCTGACAAAGCCCTGTTCTTCGTCGCGCTTGGTCATCACCGGACTGAAGGGGTCGTAGGCCTGTTCCAGATCCGCCTCGGGGATGAAGAGATGACGCGGCACCTTACGCAACGCCCGTTCGATCCGTGGGGAAAGGAACTCCCCTCCCACCACTCCGGGTCGGAGTAGGGCCTCCACCATCCGGTCCCGCCACTGCTCAGGGCTCGGGTTCGCTGTCACTGCTCCGCTCTTCCGGCCGGGTGCTCCGTCCCCTCGGTCTGCCCACCGAGCCCGGAAACGACTCTGGCCCGGTCGGGAAGGACCGGGCCAGAGAAAGATCAGAGCCGACGAGGGGACTTGAACCCCTAACCTATCGCTTACAAGGCGATTGCTCTGCCAATTGAGCTACGTCGGCCGGCCACCGAGGCTCACGGCCTCTGGTGTCCACCCGCATGGTACCGGGTCCGGCGACAGGTGGCCTACTCGGCGCCATCCCATCGCCTCCGACCTGCGATTATGCCTGAGCGCCCCGGCGACGTGCCACCTCGTAGAGGGACACACCCGCGGCGACCGAGGCGTTCAGGGACTCGGCGCCACTGATCGGGATGCTCGCGACCACGTCGCAGGTCTCACGGACCAGACGGGACAAGCCCTTGCCCTCGGCACCCACGACGATGACGAGCGGGCCGGTGGCCAGCTCCAGGTCGGGCAGCTGCGTGTCCCCACCCGCGTCGAGACCGACGACGAACAGCCCCGCCTTCTTGTAGGCCTCCAGGGCCCGGGTCAGGTTGGTGGCCTGAGCGACGGGCAGCTTGGCCAACGTGCCCGCGGAGGTCTTCCAGGAAGCCATGGTCACCCCGGCGGCGCGACGCTCGGGGATGAGCAGGCCGTGAGCGCCGAAGGCGGTGGCGGAACGGGCGATGGCGCCCAGGTTGTGCGGGTCGGTCACCCCGTCCAGGGCCACGATCAGCGCCGGAGTCTCCGAGTCCAGCGCCTTGTCCAGCAGCCCCTCGGACGCCCAGTACTGGTAGGGCCGCACCTGCAGCACCATGCCCTGGTGGGCCGCGCCGGGCAGGCCGTTGCTCTCACAACGACGGTCCAGCTCCGAGCGGGTCACCTCGACCACGTCCACGCCCTGCGCACCGGCCGACTTGGCGGCCTCGTTGACGCGCTCGTCCGGGTCCAGGCTGTTGGACAGGAACAGGCGGGTGGCGGGCATGCCGGCACGCAGTGCCTCGACGACCGGGTTGCGACCGATCAGCAGGTCGGAGTTGTCCGGACGGTTGGGCGAACGCTCGGGGCCGCCACCCTGACCGGCGGAACCACCGGAACGCGTGGCGTTCTTGTTCGCCTTGTGCCGCTGCTTGCCCTCGTACCAGTGCCGTTGCTCGGCGGGCAGAGTCCCGCTCTTGGCTTCGAGGGACCGACGTCCCTTGCCGCCGCTGCCCTTGGTCGGGCCCTTCTTGTTCTTCTTCGCCGGCATGATCGCCGCCTCCAAATACGTGTCGCGAGCATGCCGGAAGAGCACTTCCGGCCGATGGGTCGCCGTCTCGCCGATGGGCGGCGGCAAACTCCCAGCCTAGTGGGGACGCGTGACCACACGCGTCGATTCGGGATCGGTCGGGTCAGCCCCGGCGCAGGTCCCAGCGCGGCCCCTGCGGGGTGTCCTCGACCACCACACCGGCATCGGCCAGCTGGTCACGGATGGCGTCGGCGGCGGCGTAGTCCTTACGCCCCCGAGCGGCCTTGCGCTGTTCGAGTGCGACCACCACGAGCGCGTCCACGATCTCGCTCAGCCCCTGGTCGCCGGAGGCCCACTGCGGGCTCAACGGGTCCAGCCCGAGCACGTCGAGCATGGTGCGCAGCTCGTTGGCCAGCTCCGCGGCCCGTTCCTTGGCGCCGGAGGCCAGCGCGGTGTTGCCCTCGCGCACGTGCCCGTGAACCACCGCCAAGGCTTGCGAGACCCCGAGGTCGTCGTTGAGCGCCTCGGCGAACTCCTTGGGGACGTCCAAAGCGTGCTCGACGGAGCCCAGCACCTCGACGGCGCGGGTGAGGAAACCCTCGATGCGCTGGTAGGCCACGGCGGCCTCCTGCAACGCGGCGTCGGAGTAGTCGATGGTGGACCGGTAGTGCGCCTGTCCCAGGTAGTAGCGCAGCTCGACGGCCCGCACCTTCTCCAGCATCTGTGGGATGCGCAGCGAGTTGCCGAGCGACTTGCTCATCTTCTCGCCGCCCACGGCCAACAGACCGTTGTGCAGCCAGTACCGGGCGAACCCGTCACCCGCGGCCCGGGACTGGGCCTGCTCGTTCTCGTGGTGAGGGAAGACCAGGTCCAGACCGCCGCCATGGATGTCGAAGCTGGGGCCCAGGTACTTGGTCGCCATGGCCGAGCACTCCAGGTGCCAACCCGGGCGACCCCGACCCCAAGGGGTGTCCCACGTGGGCTCACCCGGTTTGGCGCCCTTCCACAGGGCGAAGTCGCGGGGGTCGCGCTTGTCCCGGTCCGGGTCGGTGTCCGCGGCCTCGACCAGCTGGTCCGGGCGCTGGTTGGACAGCTCCCCGTAGGCCGGGTAGGAACCCACGTTGAAGTAGACGTCGCCGCAGCCGTCCTCGGACGGGTAGGCGTGACCGGCGTCGATGAGGCGCCGCATGAGCTCGATCATCTCCGGCACGTGGCCGGTGGCACGCGGCTCGACCGTGGGCGGCAGGCAGCCCAGACTGTCGTAGGCCCAGGTGAAGGCACGCTGGTTGCGCTCGCTCACCTGCCACCACGGAACGCCCTCTTCCGCGGCGACCTTGATGATCTTGTCGTCGATGTCGGTGACGTTGCGGCAGAAGGTGACCTCGTACCCGAGGTGGGTCAGCCACCGGCGCAGGATGTCGAAGTTGACTCCCGACCTGATGTGGCCGATGTGGGGAGGCGCCTGCACCGTGGCACCACACAGGTACAGGGAGGCACACCCTTCGCGAATCGGGGTGAACTCTCGAACCTGTCGGGCACTGGTGTCATAGAAGCGCAGACTCACACGGTCAAGCGTATCCGCTTTCCCCTCGCGCATGCGTCACAAACCTCTAAGATCCACCACCCCCTTCGCTCTCCGGACAGCCCCGAGCACTTATAAGTGGTGAACCGTATTCGCCCGGTTCGGATGTGACTTGCCCCCTTCACAAGGGACGACTCACCCTGGCCACGACCGAACACCCTCCGTCAATTCCCCCAAGAACGGACATAGCCTCCCCTTCTCTAGGCGTCGGGAAGCAACCGGAATCGGCCGGAATCTCGTGTTAGCGCCATCCGCTGGACTACGCTGCGTTGACGATGGCCCCTTACAACAACGCCCCCGAGACAGGGACACGTAACGGTCGTAGCGCGGATCGCGGCGCGGGAGCCGGTGCTCTCGTCTTCGGCGCGCTGTTCGTCGGCGTCATCGCCGTGTGCACACTCTTCATCGCTTATGAGGGCATCTACCGCCTCGCCGCGATCGTGCACGCCGACAGCGCCCTCCCGCTGGCCCACGTGTTCCCGGTGACCTTCACCCTGCTGGTCCTCATGGCCTTCTGGGTCAGCTATGCGTTGCGCGCGGCCCCGCCACGCGAACGCCTGTGGATCGACATCGGTCTGATCCCACTGCTGATCCTCAGCGCAGCGGTACCCATGGTGCTGACCAGGACCACCTGGTTCGCCGAACTGGGCGACACCCTCCCCCGCGGTCTCACCGTGGTGGTGGCGGTGGCGCCGTTGGCCGCGCTGATGGTCGCCTTCCTGCTGTGGATCGCCGTGCGGGCGCACGTGCGACGACGGAACGCACGGGCACGCCCCCGCCCCAAGCCCAGCGACGACCGCACCACCGTCCTGCGAGGTTCGCCCAAGCCCCGGACCGACACCCGGGAGGACGCGCCCGAGGCCCTCAAGACGCGACTGCTGCGTCTGGGCGGCGAGCCGGAGGACCTTGAAGGGCCCGAGAGGCCCGAGAAGCTTGAGGAACCGGCGAAGACCGAGCCGGAGATCGAGCCGGAGATCGAGGCTCGGGCGAGTGGTCACGAGGCGCCCACCGAGCCGATCCCACACGTCGCGGAAGTGAAGGCCGAGGAAGCCGAGGTCGAGGAAGGGGAGACGGAGGAAGAGACCCGGGAAGAGACCGAGCCGCCGGAAGCCGGACTGCCCGAAGCCGAGCTGTCGGAACCCGAGCCTTCGGAACCCGAGCCCTCCGTCCCCACGATCCGGCTACCGCGACGCGCCCGCACCGGCGACAATCCGATCAAGCGGGCCGCCGCCGAAGCACCGGTGGTGCCGGGGGCCGAAGCCCCCGAGCCGGAACCGGCCGACATCGGTGACACCGACGGCACCGAGGACTTCCACCCGGTGACGTGGGAGGTGTCGACCGATGAACGAGACGAGGGGTTCGTGCACGAACCCGAGGCCGGCGACCCCAGTTCGGACGAGTCCGAGGCCCCACCACTCCCGCCGGTGACCCCCGATTCAGGCGAGCAGGACGAACCCGACACGGAGCCTTGGGACGAGGAACCCGACCCCGCCGAGCCTGCGCAGAAGCTGCCCGGCGTTCGCCTGTTCTTCCCCGAACACACCGACGAAGTCCTTGAGCCCACGGAACCCGAAGAGCCGGAAGAGCCCGGGGCGACCACCGCAGACGAGCCTTCGGACGAAGACGCCCCCCTATGGGAACCCCCGACCGACCGAACCGAGGCCTCCGCGCTGGACGACTACGTACCGCCGGTGTGGACGCCACCCGAGGAGGACTCCCCGGAACCTGAGCCCCTGCCGTCACTCGACTCCGTCGCCCAGCGCACCGGATCGACCGCCGACCTCGCCCTGGACCATGACACCGGACCCGAGGTGCGCGCCGCCTTCCGGTTGGGTTCCATGCCACCGGGTGCCGCACGCCCCGAGCCGGACCCCGAACCCGAACCCCTCCTCGAACCGGAACCCGAGGTAGTGGAGGAACCCACCGCCGAGGAGATCGATCGGGCCCCGGAGCCCGCTCCGCGGCCACGCCCCGGCGAGCCGGTGAGCAAGCGCCCCATGGTGCTCAAGCCCCCGAGGCCGCCCATGCCCGATTTCGCTTCGGGCCCACCCTCCCGAAGGGTGCGCAGCGAGCCGCTACCGCCCGAGGATCACTGACCCGACCGGCCCCGGAGCCCCGAAGGCTTCCGGGGCCGACGTGTGTCCGAACACCTCTGAGGGAGTCGTGGCGCGTGTCGGACTGTGGGGGCAGGTGGACGGGTTATAGAAAGGCCGAGCGGAGGATCACCGCCGACCTCAGCCGGTGTAAGACCTCTGTGCCCCGGTGCATCCCAGATGCGTCCCCGCCCTGTCCTCGCCGATTCCATCAGTGCCTCCACCCGGTGCCGTGGTCGGCACCCGACCTCAAGTTGCCCCAAGCCCAGGCTCAGACCCCTCGCCTTGTCCCGAGATCCCTCGAAGGCGGTTATCCACAGGCTGTGGATACGCCCTGGCGACCGAGCACTTACCCCCGTAACGTCGATTTGGGGGAGCCTGTTTTCTCCCGACTTCGTGCTGCCCGAACTCGCTTTGGACCAGGGGTGGGAGGTGGGTGGGAGGTGAACGCTGCAACACTTCAGGACGCCCCTGGCGATAACCTCCACGCTGGTTTGGCGGCTGTCGGGTGGTTGGTGGGGCGCCTCAGGTAGAGAACCTTCCGGTTGTTGTGCGGGGTGGGGGTGGGTTCTCCCTCCTTCCCCGCCGCGTGATTGTTGCCGCCCGCACCGCACGCGTCAAGGCAATGTTGTGTGCTCTGGCAGCGGGGTGGGTGGCCTTGACTCGTGCGGTGCGGGCGGCGGTTTGGCGGCTATCGGGGAAGGGGGGAGAGTGGTTGAGGTCCCAACGGCCCTGTGGGCCTGCGGCCCACTCCGGCCGTGGCCGGCCGGATGCCTTCCCCTCCGTCTGGTGTCCTCGTGGGCCGCGTCGCCACTACGTGACGGGTCCGGTCACGAAGAGCCCGCTACAGGTGGGGCACGGGGCGGGCCGCGTCCCTGCGGTGGCCGGCTCTGGTCTTCACAGCGATGATCTTGCTCGTAGCGCCCATTTGGGCGCCCAACATGGCGCTACGGACAAGATCGTTTCTCTTCAGAGCCCCTTCCCTCGAAGTCGCTAGGAGCATCTCCGTGATAGGTGGATCCGGTCATAGGGGAAGGGGTTGTGGATAACCCAGAATGGCCACCCCATCTATGGTAGGCGCATTCACCGACCTGGAAATAGGTTGAATATACCCGCCGGTAAGCCTGCCATTTCCTGGGGTGTTCTCATATAATCAGAGTATGAGCTTTCCTCCCCACGCACCGCGCCCGACCGGGAACACCCCGGTCGATCAGGCGATGGCGGGTGCGCGGGAGATGGCGGTGGAATTCTCCGGCCGGGATATCCCGTTCGGGTGCGAGGGCGATGTGCTCGCCCAGTTTCGCCGGCTCAACCAGGAAACAGACCGGATCCGCTACGGGATGCTGCCCGCCCTGGCCCGCATGGAGACCACCGGCGCCCTGTTGGAAGAAGGCGGACAGCGCAGCATCCAGGCGTGGATCACCCACCAGTGGGGCACCTCCCCGGCCGAGGCCAAGAGCCTCGCCACCCTCGCCCGCGCCCTACACCGGCAGCAGTTGCCCTTGGTGGAAGAAGCCTTCCAGGCCAGCACCTTGTCGTTGGGTGAGGCGTGCGCCATCGCGACCTCCACCGAAAAGGCTGTGGCCGATTGGGTGCAGGTCCTGGAAACGGCGGATGAGGAATTCCGTGCCCAGCGTCCTTCGGTGGAGGGGTTTCGGGCCCGGTTGGAATTCGGGCTGATCGCCTATAAGCAGGAGTGCCCGCAGGCTTCGGTGCGCCAGTTGCGGGACGCGGCGAAATGGTTCGTCGCCCGCCTGGACCCCGACAAAGCCGACCGGGACTACGATGAAACGTTCGAGAACCGGGGCGCCCAGTTCTCGCCCACGTTCGAGTCCGGGTTTTTGCTACGGATGTGGGGGCCGGGGGCCGATAACGAGCTGATCCAGGCCGCCCTGGAGGCTTACACCGAGCCGTATGGGCCGGAGAACGCCGCCGTGGCGAAGCACCAGCGCACCTATGACGCGATGATGCGGATCTTCGAGACCGCTCTGGGCCACCGGGGTTGCTCCAGCCTGAGCCGCCAGCCGTTGGCGACCCTCAACATCACCGTGCCGCTGAAGCGCTTCCTCGGTGATGGGTCGACTGAGCCGGCCACCACCGAGGATGGTGTGGTGTTGCCCGATCAGATGGTGGCCCGCCTGGCCCCCGAGAGTTGGTTGCGTCGGTTCGTGACCGACGCCCAGGGTCGGACTCTGTTGGATGTGGGGCGTAAGCAGCGGTGCGCCCCGGACCCGGTGCGCCAGGCGGCGGGGTTCAAGAAGCCCTACTGTGAGTGGCACGAGGGTTGTGACGTGCCGCGTAGCTGGTCGCAGTACGACCACATCGTTCCGTTCTCCCACGGCGGGGCCACGAGTGCGGACAACATGCAGATCTTGTGCTCGACCCATAACCGGCTCAAGCACCGGTTGCAGGCGAAGGTGAACCGGCAGATCTGGGAACACCACCACGCCCAGAATCGCCAGGAAGCGGGAAAGGAAGCCGGGTCCGGGGATGGGGAGGGGGAGCCAGCCCCAGCCACTGTCCTCTAACCACCACCATCCGCTTCCGCCACCCGTTTCCGCCAGGTGGAACACCACCCCCGCGAGAACACCCCCGGTTGGGTGTCAGACCCCAAGGGCCCGTGCCCTGTGGGGATATCAGCATGCCCCCACCCCGAACCCCCCGCCCAGAGCCACATTCCGGGCACGGAGTGGCTCCCGTTGGGGGTGTGGGCAGCACAGGTGCCGACACCGGCCCCTACTACGACCGCTCGCCCTACCGGTGTCACCCCCACCACGGGCAGT
>NZ_JBEYLC010000094.1:0-16120 GCF_040635885.1 Nocardiopsis sp. NPDC006832
GGGCGAACCACGCGCCGGTGCGGCCGATGCCGCTCTGGATCTCGTCGAGGACGAAGGCGGCTCCGGTGCGATCGCACAGGGCGCGTACGCCGGGGGCCGGGGGCTCCGGGGTGCCGGCCGGGCCACTGCCGGTGCGGCGGCGGGCCGTAGCCGTACGGCCCCGGCGGCCTCTGGGAACCCTTGCCACGGCTCACGACGACCACCACCACGACGACCACCGCGACGATGACGACGAGCACGAAGAACAACGCGATCAGCAGGAGTGAGCTCACGGCCATCATCGAGGTTCCCAGGGGGTCGAGGCGGATTCAGATGATCGGTGGGCGACCCGCGCGGGTCATCCGCCAGGCGGTCGCCCAGCTGATCGGGGTTCGGGGGCCGGCGTCCTCACGCCAACCCTCGCGGAAACCACCGAACCACGCGCCGAGCGCGCTCCTGTCACGCTCCCGGAGCACCGTCAGGCCCATCCAGGTGCCGAGGTAGGCGAACGCCAACGGCCAGGGAAGGTTGCGTCGGGCCAGCCACACCCGATTGCGGGCGTTGAGCCGGTAGAAGTTCTCGTGCCGGGTCGGCGTCACCGCGGGGTGGTACATCACTGCGTCGGCGTCGTACTCGATGCCGTACCCGGCGTCCATGATCCGCCAGGCCAGGTCGGTCTCCTCGTGGGCGTAGAAGAAGTCGCCCGGCAGACCGCCGCCCTTGTCGAAGGCGGTGCGACGGATGGCGCACGCGCCACCCAGGAACGTGGTGACCACACTGGACTTGCGGGAGTCACCGACCCGCAGTCGCGGCACGTGCCTGCGCTGGTCGGGGCCGCCGTCGGGGTCGGCGATCCGAAACGACAGGGCGCCCAGGGAAGGCTCGGAGCCGAACCGGTCGCGCACGTGCTCGGCCAGGTCCATGGACCGGTACCAGCCATCGTCGTCCAGGAACAGGATCACGTCGCCCGTGGTGGCCTTGACACCGTGGTTACGCCCCTCGGGGATGCCCACGTTCTCCGGTAGGTTCACCGTGACCACGCCCTCGGGCAGGTCGGGCAGGTCGGCGCCGTTGCTCACGACGACGACCTCGACGTCGGCACCCTCCTGCTCGAACACGCTGGTGATGGCCCGGCGCAGTTCGGCGGGTCGTGTGCCCATGGTCAGCAGGACACAGGAAAGGGTGGGTCGACCGGGCACCTGGGAACCGCTCCGTTCCTGCGCTCGGGCTTTCCGCGCCCCGGGCAGAACCGGGCCGACGGGTTCGGCAGGACCGCCGGGGTCCTGTGCTGGTGGGATCACGGGTGTGGCCATGGATGCGAACCGTTCAGTGGATGACGTGCGGCTGACAGGTGGACACATGCCAACGTTCGCAGAAACAGACTAACGATAGAATAAAGACGAAGTGTACGGAGCCGTGGACCGGGTAGCGTCCACGGCTCCGTGCTTACGTCAGGACATCATCGACGCGTCACTCCAGGCGTCGGGAGGCGAGCACGCTCACGAAGTGCGCGAAGCTCATCAGCACCGCCACCGCGGCACAGGCCACGACCAGGACCCTGGTCGCCGTCAGGTCACCGAGGAAGAGGTCGACCACGGCCACCACCACCACGATCAAGGACAACTCCACGGCCTGGATCAGGCGATGGACCTTGAGCGCGGAGGCCAGGCGTCGCGCCAGGCTCAGCCCGGACGACTTGGGCCGCATGGCCTCTTCGGTGATCTTCTCCGGAAGACCGGCCTTGGCACGGGCCACGACCACGTTGTCGGTCTCGGCCTTGATGAGTACGACACCGAGCGCGGCGGTCATCCCAAGGATGACCCAGCCCCCGGCCTCGAACCCGCCCTGGGCACGGATGCCCAGGCCGACGAGCAACGCGACCTCGGACACGTAGTGACCGATGCGGTCCAGGTAGATCCCGGCCACACTGGTCCGACCCGTGTAGCGGGCCACCTCACCGTCGGAGCAGTCCAACAACAGGTAGATCTGCACCATCACGGCGGCGAGGATCGCCGACCACAGGCCACCGAACGCGACGACCACGCCCGCGAGCACCCCGAACACCATCATCAGGTAGGTGATGGGGTTCGGCGGGACGCGTAGGCGCACGAAGAACGTGGTCAGGTACGGGGAGATGTCCCTCATGTAGAGACGCCCCGCCCAGTGCTCCTCGTTCACGCGCTCCTTGATCCCCGCGGGCTGGCCGCCCGCGCGGACCTCAGCGACCGACGGCTTCGACATAGGCCGCGACACTCCGCCCGATCTCGTCCTCGGAGAGGTTCAGGTGTTCCAGGATCGTGAACCTGCCCGGGCGGGTGCCCGGAGCGTGTGCCACGGCCCGCGAGAACTCGGCCTCGGTGAGACCGACGTCGGCGGGCACGATGGGCAGCTGGTGGCGGAGCAGGCAGGAGCGGATCTCGTCCAGTCGCGCGGCCGGCCAGCCCAGATGCTGGACCCGCAGGTAGGAGGCGAAGAGCGTCCCCAGGCCGGCGAGTTCCCCGTGGTTGCCCTTGCCCGGGTAGAGCTGGGTGACCGCGTGCAGGATCTCGTGGCAGGCGCCACTGGCCGGGCGGCTGGAACCGGCGACCGACATGGCCATACCGGACAGCACCAGACCTTCGGCCAGGACCTTGAGGAACCCGTCCGAGTCGATGGAGTCGGGCCGGTGCAGGATCGCCTCCGCCGCCACGCGGGCGAAGGTGACCGCCATGCCGTCGACCGGTTCGTCGTTCTCCCTGCCCGCGAGTTCCCAGTCCTCGATCGCGGAGATGTTGCTGATCACGTCACCGACACCGGAACGGACCAGGTGCCCGGGGGCGGCCTGGACGTAGTCCACGTCGATGACGACCGCGATGGGCATGGTCACGCCGATGGACGGCTTGCCGCCCTCGTGCTCCAGGGAGCTGACCGGGGAGGCGATGCCGTCATGCGCCAGGTTGGTGGCCACGGCCACCATCGGGATGCCCGCCATGGTCGCGGCGAACTTGGTGACGTCGATGGTCTTGCCGCCGCCGATGCCGGCCACGGCCTCGTAGGCGCCTGAGCGCAGCTTCTGGCCGAGCTCGGTCGCCGCGTCGACGGTTCCCTCCTCGACTTGGAAGACCTCGCACTGGGGCAGGTCCAGGTCGGCGGCGATCTGTGCGCCCTGACCCGGTCCCACCGCCACGGCGATGCGTCCCTCGGTCGCGATGCGGCGGTCGGCCAACACCGTCCCGAGCGAGGAGATGGCTCCCCGGCGCACGTCGATCGCCAGAGGGGAGGGGAGCATTCGTGCTAGTAGCGGCACGCGATCTCCCTCGCCTTGGCCAGGTCGTCGTGGTCGTCGACCTCGACCCAGTCCACCTTGCCGATGGGGGCGACGGCGATCTTCTCGCCTCGGCGGACCAGCTCCTGGTAGCCGTCCTCGTAGTAGAGCTGCGGGTCGCGCTCCCAGGTGGCCTTCAGGGCGTCGGCCAGGCGGGAGTCGAGCGAGCCCTCGATGAGGGTGGCGCCGATGTACTCGCCCGCGGCGGTGGCGGGGTCCATCAGCTTGGTGATGTTCTGGAGGTGGCCGTCGTCGTCGAGGGTCACCTTCATCTCTTCTTCAGCGAGGCTTTTCACGTTGTCCACCGCGAGGAGGAGTTCCGGTCCCCGGGCGGCGAGTAGCGTTTCCTCGACACTCACCGGGTGCACGGTGTCGCCGTTGACCAGGAGGACGCCCTCGGAGAAGAACTCACGTGCGGTCCACAGGGAGTAGGCGTTGTTCCACTCCTCGGCCTTGTCGTTGTAGCTGAGGGTGAGCTTGACGCCGTGGCGCTCTTCCAGAGCGGCCTTACGCTCCTCGACGGCCTCGGCCCGGTACCCGACGACGATGACGACGTCGGTGAGACCGGCGGCCGCCAGGTTGCGCAGCGAGATGTCCATGATGGTCGTCTCGCCATCGACGGGCACCAAGGCCTTGGGCAGGGTGTCGGTGTAGGGACGCAGGCGACGCCCCGCGCCTGCGGCGAGAACCATTCCGAGCATGAGGGCGAGTTCCTCCTTAGGTCGAGGAGGCGTTCACGCCTCCCCGTTCGTTCCGGTGGCCGTTCGGCCCCCGTCTCCGTTGGGGGAGATCGGGTGATCTCCCCACTGCCTCTCTCCGCCGAGGGAGTCGGCGGAACCGGTACGCACTTCGGCCACCGGAGTGGCGCTCCAGGTGCGCACGGCCTCCCGAACCTGTAGGACCACCAGGTATCCGGCGAGTATGCCGTAGGCGGGTGTGAGGGCGGACAGCGCTCCCCCGGCCGCGATGACCAGCATCCTGCCGTCCCACCCGAGCGCGGCGGCGCGCGTCCCGGACGGTCGGTTCACTCCGACCGCGGGTCGTGCGACATCGTCGCGGTGGTGACAGGCGACCGTCACCAAGACTACGAACACCAGGGGACCGGGCACGCCGGACGCGAGCCCCAGCGTTGCCAGGTATCCGTATTCGGTGGCCCGCAGGATGGGTGGTACGAACCGGTCGAACCGCCCATTATGGGGGTGGCCGGCGGCCAAACCGGACAGTAGCAGGGCCGCGACCGGTGCGCACAGGGTAATGCCTGTCAGCCGCCCTTGGTCCGCCAGGAGTAGGACCACCACGATGATGGCACCGGCGACGGCCGTGAACAGCGGTGGTGCGATCCCTGGCGCCAACCTGCCCAGAAGCCTGCCCATGTGACCGTCATCACGAAGAAAACGCAGGTCGAGAACGATCGGTCCCAAAAGGTCACATCCCCGGGCATCCCGTTCGACCACCGGGAGACCGTCCGTCGGTCTCTCCCCCATCGGTCTCTCCCCGTTCACCGGCGCACCTCGGAGCTCGGGTCGACGAGTTCACCGGTGATCGCGACGACACAGCCGACGATGAGGCTGATGAAGGCGATCCGGGCGTCCCAGGCCGTGGCGGCGACGGCGATGACCAGGAAGCGCGTGGGCTGCTCGAAGGCCATGATCCGGCGGGTCAGCAGGGCGAGGGAGGGCGACGCGGGAACGGCGCTCCCACCCTCTTCGGTGTCCGGTATCCCGGCGGCCCGGGCGATCTCGGCCGCGTGGCCCGCGCCCGCGGGCCGCCCACCGTCCCGAGGCCTGGGGACCGAGGCCCCCTGGAGGCCCTCAGGACGGCGCTGGCCGGGAAGAACGAGCGGATGTGGCGCCCACCTCGCGGGCGGCGCCGCGCGGGCCACCAGAAGCGCGTCACGCAGGGCGAGGGCGATGAGCGCACCGGCCGCCCACCCCCAGGCGCCGGAGTGACCGGCGGCGGCCGCCCCGAAGGCGAGCCCGACGTAGATCACGTACTCCCGGAACCGAACGGTCATGGAGATGGTCCACAGGGTGAGGACGTCCCGACGGTGGGAGCGCATGCGCGAGCGGACCGTGTCACAGAACAGGACCAGCCCGAGGAACAGCGACCCGACGATCGCCCCCGTGACGTCGGCCCGACTGAACCAGACCGCCGCGATGGCCGCGACCACGACGCCGACGCGGGTCACCCCCGAACGGGTGACGTACCCGCGTTCGAGCATCCGCGCGGTCGCCCGCACCACGATTCCCTCGGCCATGTCCGCGCTCCCCTGGTTTCAGCTGAGAGTCACGGTCGCCTACGCTCTGTGCACAATCCATCACCGACACGCTCAAGGACGCCGATACGCCCCTTTGAGTCGCAGAGCGGCGTTTCGGACAGGCCCCACAGGAAAGAGCGCACCTCCGGAACGATCCGTGGTGCGCTCTTTCCTGTGGGGGATTCGCGTTCGGGTCCAGGTCAGGCGGCCTGCCCGCCGTCCTTACCGTCCTTGCCGTCGCCACCCTCACCCGGGTCGGCCTTGTCCGCCTCGGGCTTGGGTTCGTCGGCCGCGGTGGCACCGGCGTCGATCGGGCCGGCTTCGGCCTCGGCCTTCTTGGCCGCCGCCTCGGCGCGCTTCTTCTTCGCCGCGTCCTTCTTCTTGCGCTCCTCGATCTCGGCCTTGGTGTCCTCGTTGTAGGCGGCCAAGGCGGAGTCGATGTCGGAGTCCAGGGCCAGGGCCCCGTTCTTGATGTACAGACCGCGGTTGCAGAAGCGGCGCAGGTCCCTCTCGTTGTGCGAGACCAGGACCATGGTGCGCTCGTTGGCGAGCATGCGGTCGATGGCCTCGTAACTCTTGCGTTTGAAGGCCTTGTCGCCCACCGCGAGCACCTCGTCGACCAGCATGATCGGGTGCTCCAGCTGTGAGATGAGCGCGAAGCCCAGCCGCACCTTCATTCCGCTGGAGTAGTGCCGGATCGGGGTGTCGATGAACTTCGGCTTGATCTCCGCGAAGTCGACGATCTCGTCGAAGCGTTCGTCGATCTGCTTCTCGGTCATGCCGTGCAGCGAACCGACCAGGTACACGTTCTCCCGGCCGGTCAGGTTGTCGTTGAAGCCGGCTCGCAACTCCAGCAGGGGCGCCACCTTGCCGTGCACGCTCACCTTGCCCTCGTCGGGGAGGAGGACCCCGGCGATCATCTTGAGCAGGGTGGACTTGCCGGTGCCGTTCTTGCCGACGATCCCCACGCAGTCGCCCTTGGCGACCTCGAAGGAGACGTCCCGCAAAGGCCAGAAATCGTCGCCCTCGGCGTTGGGGTCGCGCTTGTTGCCGTGGATGAACATCTCACGCAGACTGCGCTTACGCCGGCGGTTCACCGCGAACTTCACACCGAGACCCTTGGCCTCGATGACCGGACCGTCGGCGACCGCGGCCTCGTAAGTGGACGCCATCACAACTCCTTCAGAACGGACATCTCCAGACGGCGGAACGTCCAGTATCCGATGATCAGCATCAGAATCGAACCGACCACCGCAGAGGTCAACGCGAGGGTACTCGGCGTTAGTTCCTCGAATCCGGAAAACCACACCGTTCGGTGCATCTGGAAGATACCCATCAACGGGTTGAGCTCGTAGAGAGTCTTCGCCCAGCCGGGGACCTTGTCCGCGTGGAGCACCATGCTCGCCGGGAACAGGATCGCCGATCCGTAGAACAGAATCCGGGTCAGGATACGAGTCAGGCGTTCCACGTCACGGAGCAACACGTTCACCGAGGACAGGAACAGGGTCACACCCAACCCGAACATGAAGGTCAGCACGATGGCCAGGGGCAACCAGAAGAGCATGCCCTCCCAGCTGAAGCGTCCGCCGAGCGCGAACACGAAGACCAGCAGGACCGGCCAGGTGAGCACGTACTCGATGAACTTGGTCCCCACCGTGGCCATCGGGAAGATCTCCCGGGGCACCTTCATGGTGGTGATCAGCTTCGAGTGCGTGATCATCGCTCGCGGCGCCTCGCTGAGGATGGCGCCGAAGGTGGTCCAGGGAAGGATGCCCGCGACCAGGAAGAGGATGTAACCGCCCGGAACACCCTCCGGCATACCTCGTTCCGCCTGGAGCACGATGCCGAAGACGAAGAAGTACACCAACGTCAGAGCGAGGGGTTCCAACATCGTCCAGGCGTATCCCAGCACGGATTGCTGGTACTTGACCTTCAGGTCGCGCCGGACCAGGAGGCCGACGACCTTCCGGTGCTCCCAGACGGCCAGCGTCCTTGACGCCACCGCCACCTCCAAGGTTCGAGATCGTCCGGTTCAGATGTGCCGGACTGTCGCGTCTATGAACTCGCCTGTGCGCACCGGCCTTCGACACGGCCCCACCCGTACCCGGACCGGAACGGGGGCTGTCCGGAAGGTCGGGGGATACCGCGGACCACGCCCGGCTCCACGTCCGAATCGATGGGAGGGAGGGACCGATCACGCTCGACAGGCGTCCATAGGTTACCGCTGCATCGGACAGACCGTGTCAACCACGTGCCGTTCACCCCGGAACAGACCTCTCGTCTTCGACGTCGGTTAGGGTCTGGCATCGACATCCCACCTCGGGTTCCCTCGTTCGATCTCCGGCGAGCACCCGAGTAGGCACGGAGGAAGCATGTCCGCAGGTCCGCGGGTGATCGCGGCGGTTCTGGCAGGTGGGGTCGGTGCGCGTATGGGCGCGACCTCCCCCAAGCAGCTCCTGCCGCTGGAGGGGCGTCCCATCATCGAACATTCGATCGCGGCCTTCGAGGCCAGCCCCGACGTGGACGAGATCGTCGTGTTGATGGTGGACGAGTACGTGGGCCGGATCGAGGACCTGGTCGCCGAGGCCGGGTTCGCGAAGGTGTCCAAGGTGCTCCCGGGTGGAGCGACTCGAACGGACACCTCCTACGCGGCGTTGACCGCGATGTCGGCCGCCTCCGCCGACGACCTGGCGTTGCTGCACGACGCGGCCCGTCCCTTGGTCCGACCGGCGACCATCGCGGCGTGCGTGTCCGCTCTGGGCGAGGCGGGTGCCGTCGGGGTGGCGGTGCCCAGCGCCGACACCGTGGTGCGGGTGGCCCCGGGGCGGTCCGGCGGCGAGGTGATCGAACAGACCCCGGACCGTTCCACCCTGCGTCGGATGCAGACGCCTCAGGGGTTCCGTTTGGGCGTGGCACGCCGCGCCTACGAACTGGCGATGGCGGACCCGAACCTGGTGGCCACCGACGACTGCGGGGTGGTGCTGCGGTACCTGCCCGAGGAAGAGGTGCGGATCGTGCCGGGGGAGGAGAGCAACATCAAGGTGACGAACCCGGGTGACGTGGAGATCGCAGAGACGCTGTTGCGCCGGATGCGCGCGCACGCCGCGCCGATGGGGCGTCCGATTCCGGAGGTGGCGCCGTGAGCCGGGTCTTCGAGGCCACCGATGTGATCGGGCACCGGGGCGCGGGCCGAGGAGTGGTGGACGGGACCCGGGAGAACACCGTGGCCTCGTTCGAACTGGCCGCCCGCACCGGCGCGGACTGGATCGAGATCGACGTGCGCCGTACGCGTGACGACGCCCTGGTGCTCTACCACAACGCCGCTCTGGACGACGGTCGCGCCATCGTCGACCTCACCCTCGGGGAGTGCGGAGAGGCCGGGCTGGTGGGTCTTGAGGAAGGACTCTCCGCGATCCCGGGCCACATCGGTCTGGACGTGGACGTCAAGACGGTGATGGAGGACGCGGTGGACGCGCCGGCACGGCGAACCGTGTCGTTGCTCCTGCCCCATCTGCGCCGCGAGGCCGAGCGTCGCCGAGTGTTCGTCTGTTCGTTCGACCCGGGTCTGCTCTTGGCCGTGCGGGAAGGGGCCCCCGGGGTTCCGACTGCCTGGATGCCGTACGTGCGCAACCCCGCGGACTCGGCGATCCCCGGTGCCGTGGGGCTGGGGTGCCCGATCGTGGCGGTGGACGCCCGTGCCCTGGGATTGAGCGACGAGGAGCCCAAGCCGGGGCGACGTCCACTGGAGTACACGGTCGAGACCGCGCACCGCGCCGGGCTGGAGATCATGTCCTGGTGCCCGGACCCGGTCGACGCGGCGCGCTTCGCCGCGGCCGGCATGGACGCGGTCGTGGTGGACGACGTGTCCGGTGCGGTGACCGCCCTCAAGGAATCGCGCGATTGAAGCTCAGATCCGGTCGAGGAGTTCGGCCTTCTTGGTGCCGAACTCCTCGTCGGTGAGCAGGCCCTTGGCGTGCAGGTCGCCGAGGCGTTCGATCTGCTCGAAGATCCACGCGGTGTCGGCCCGTGGTGCGGGCTCGCCGAGGCCCACCGGGGCGTCCTGGCCGGCCTCGGCGATCTCGACGGAGGAGTCGCCGTCCGACGTCTCCGCTCCCCTTCCGCCGGGGAGGTTCAGGGTGATCTGTGGCCCGCGCAGGGCGTCCACGGCGCTCCGGGCGGTCCGCTTCCACCATTCGGGGTCGTCGAAACCCACCGGCGGGGTCTGCTCGTCTTCGCCGGCACCGATGGCCGCCCGGGCCGTGCCCTCGTGCGCCCACCGGTGGGCGGTGACCGTGGCGGCCAACAGGAAGGCCTGGTGGATCTCGTTGCCCTCGTCCCCGGCACGCAACACGTTGAGGTCGGTCTTGGGTTTGGCGTCGGCGGACTTTCCCCGACCCAGCACGCGGACGAAGCCCCAGCCCCAGTCGTCGACCGGTGCCCACTCCATGCCGTCGATCTCGGCCAGGTCGAACTCGCGGCGCTGTTTCTTCTTCTTGTAGCCACCGGCGTAGCCACCCGACCACACCAGGGAGAGTCGGTCGTCCTCGAAGCGGGCGGTCCCCTCGGAGGTGAGCACGTGCAGGGGCTGGGGTGGGACCAGGGACAGCACCGCGCGGGGCTCGGGTTCACGGGCCTGCCCGGCGGCGAAGCGGAGCTGGTCGGCCAGGTACTCGGCGACCAGCTCGGTCTTGGCCGGGCCGGTCAGCCGGAAGGGCTGGAACTTCTCGTCGAGCATCGCGCCGACGGTGGAGTAGGGGTCCATGCGGTCACGCATCCGCAGGTTGAGGACCCAGCCCTTCTTCCGCCCCGCACCCGGGCGGAAGTCGACGTCGCGGACGAGCCCGACCGGAAGGTCGAGGGTACCCAGGAGTTTGAACAGCGGGCTCTTGAACCAGCCCTTGGTCTCGAAGCGGATGCGGACAGTCTCGCTGTCGAACACCCACACGGCCTGGTCTCCGCGCAACTCGTCCATGGCTCCCTCTCCGGTTCTCCTACCTTTCTTGCTAGCAGAACCGGAGCTCCGATGGGAGACCGCTTCTCGGATCCCGAGTTCAGGAGTGGGAGGTCTGAGCGGTCCGCGAGTCGGCGCCCAGCTTCGACGGGCTCGTGATGAACCCGACGCCCCACGACATGTGCATGGTGGCGAGCGCCAGCGGGATGAGCGGCCACGACGAGGCCGGCCGCCCCCGGGTGAGCGGCACCGACGCGGCGGTGATCAAGGCCAGGTAGGCGGCGGGGACCAGCCACAGCGGCCAGAACAGGAAACCGCCGAGAAATCCGACGCCGATCCCGGCCACGGCCACCGGCGGCGCGAGGTAACGGAGGTTGATGGTGCCCTTGTGCTGGCGGGCGACCACACGCCGCCACCGGCCGTAGTGGAAGTACTGCTTGGCGAGCAGCTTGACGTTGCGGCGCGGACGGTAGGAGACCTGCATCCGAGGCTGGAACCAGACGGTGCCGCCGGTCGTGCGGATGCGGTGGTTCATCTCCCAGTCCTGCGCCCGCAGGAACGCCTCGTCGTACCCGCCGACACGCTCCAGCGCGGATCGGCGGAACACACCGAGGTAGACGGTATCGGCGGGGCCGCCCTCACCACCGGTGTGGAAGCGGGCGTTGCCGACCCCGACCTTGGAGGTCATGGCGGCGGCCACGGCCTTCTCCCAGGGGGTGGTGCCCTCGGCGGCCATGATGCCGCCGACGTTGTCGGCGCCGGTCTCATCGAGGGTCTCCACGGCCACCCGGAGATAGTCCGAGGGCATCATCGCGTGGCCGTCGATGCGCGCGACGACGTCGTGCGAGGAGGCGCCGATGGCGGCGTTGAGGGCGGCCGGGGTCTTACCGGTGGGATTGTCCACCACCTTGACGCGGGGATCCGCCGCGGCGAGGTCGTCGGCGACCTCACGCGTGCGGTCCTTGGAGGGACCGACCCCCAGGACGACCTCGAGCTCGCCCGGGTACTCCTGGGCGAGGACGTGTTCCACCGCGGCGGCGAGGTGGCGTTCTTCGTTCAGAACAGGCATGACGACGGAGACAGGCGGCCAGGACACGGGCACTTCCCTGGATCAAGACGTGTCGGAAACGCGCACGAAGAGAGGATGTACGCGCCGTCAACGGTACTGCACCGGGGCCACCGGCCGGACGACCCGTCTCCACCGTCACGGCTTGACACCCGAGATGATTCACACGAAACGACAGAACCGATCGGCCTCTTCCGGTCTCGAAACATAGGGGGGCAACACGCCGGGGGCCGACATCCGGCCCCCTTCGGCCGATCGGGTGACAACCTAGGTGTGTCGAGGACACCGTTGAACGGGTGGGACGGGGATGCCGATGAGCGACGACGCCGGACGGCACGGATCAACGGGCGAGTTCCGACGTGAGCGTTCCTCCCCTGTGCCACCCGACCGTTCAAAGCGTTCCGGGCGGATCACCGTGCCCAGCGCGACGGTCCGGCGGCGCCGCAACGGTCTGCTCGTGATGAGTGTCCTCTCGGTGCTGGTCCTGCTGGCCTCCGGCACCTCGTGGGCGATCACCGGGTGGATGTCGGGTTCGCTGAACCGCTTCGACGTGTTCAGCGGGATGGCCGACGACGACCGCCCCGAGGAGACCGGTGGTCTGACCTTCCTCGTCATCGGTTCCGACAGTCGCGACGAGATGAACTCAGAGGATCAGAACGCGCTCAGCGTCGGTTCCACCCCCGGACAGCGATCCGACACGATCATGCTGGTGCGCCTCAACCACGAGCGCGACCACCTCACCGTGGTCGGTATCCCCCGCGACCTGTGGGTGGACATCCCCGGCGAGGGCGAGGACAAGATCAACGCCGCCTACGCCTTCGGCGGCCCTCAACTCGCGGTCCAGACCGTGGAGTCGACGACGGGGGTGCGCATCGACCACTACGTCGAGGTGGACTTCAACGGATTCGTGGACGTGGTGGACGCCCTGGACGGCATCGAGGTGTGCCTGCCCGAGGCCATCGACGACCCCAAGGCGCACCTGAACATGGAGGCGGGCACCCACCAGGTGGGCGGGGCCGACGCCCTGGCGTTCGCCCGGACCCGAGCCACCGCCCGAGGCGACCTGGACCGGATCGACCGCCAACAGCAGGTGCTGTCGGCCATGTTCGACAAGGCGCTGAGCAGCCAGACCCTCTCGGACCCGGGCAAGCTCACCGCGTTCCTGGACAGCTCCCTGTCCTCGGTGACCGTGGACGAGGGGATGGACACCAGCGCCATCAACGACCTGGCGTACCAGATGCGCGAAATGGACCTGAGCAACGTGACCTTCGCGCAGGTGCCGATCTCGGACATGGACCACTGGACACCGCGCGGTGACGTCGCCCTGCTGTGGGACGAGCCCGCGGCACGGGAGATGTTCGCCGACATCAACGCCGACCGCCCGTTGAACGAACCCGAGGCCGAGGAGTCGGCCCAGGAGAACGCCGAGCCCGTCCCCGGCGACGTCCGGGTCCGCGTGTTCAACGGCACCGCCACCCCGGGCCTGGGCGCCCGAATGGACAACCAGTTCGCCGAGGCCGGGTTCGACGTCACCGACGAGGCCGAGAACTGGAGCGACCGGAGCGTGCCGACGACAGAGGTCCGGTACGGACCGAAGGACGAGGAGCTCGCCGCGTACATGGCGGAGATGCTGCCGGGTTCGGAGACGGTCGAGGACCAGACCCTGGAGGGCGACCTGCAGGTCGTGATCGGTTTCAACCACACGACGTTCGAACCGCCCGCTCCGGTGGAAGGCGCGGTGGCGGAAGAGGAACCGCAGGAACCGACCACGGAGGACGGAACCGCCATCACCACCGCCAAAGAGAACATCTGCACGTAGCCTTGTGAGGAGAGGGACCGCGAAAGTCCCTCGGGGAAGGGGAAGCTCTTGCTCCGCCACCTGGTCGGACTACTCGCCGGAATCGCCTTGACCCCCGTCATCTGGGTGGGGATCGCGTGGGCGGCCGACCTGTTCCCCCGTATCACCCAGGGTGAGGTGGACGTCGCTTCGGTGTTGTCCGTGGTGGTCCTGTGTCTGGTGGGTGCCGTGGGCGCCTACCTGGTCGCCTCACGCCGCTCTCCCCTGGTGGCCGGTACTTCCGGGGCGCTCCTGACCGCCCTGTGTCTGTGGCCGATCGTCTCCCCCGAGACGCTGACCTCCGCGCTCTCCTGGCTCAACGAGGAGACGTTCCTTTACCCGAGCGGGGCCGGACTCGGCATCGCCCTGCCCCTGGGCGTGCTGCTCCTGGGTTCGGCGACCCTGCCCACCCGCTGGCGCGCGGCCGAGGACCTGGGCCCCGTTCCCGGCGATCGAGTGGTGGCGAGCGCGAGCCGCGACCGGTATCGCTCGGCGCCGGTCGACGAGGTCGGGCCCGAGCCGGGCGAGACCGTGGAAGAGCGGTGGAACGACGGAGGTCCGGTCGGCGACACCGTGCCCGACGTTCCTCCACCCGCCTCCCCCGTACGCCGGTACGACGATTCCGGCAAGACCACGACGCCGTTCCGTCGCGGTGAGAGCGGCGCGGTGTGGACCCCACTGGACGACGACCGGAGCCGTTGATCCGAACGTCCCACTTCACGGGGGCGGGACGTCCCCTCATCGATCCCCTCGTACCGACATCTCACCACCCACCGGTAATCTGTCCGCCTGACTGTTCACGTGCAGTTGGGTCGGACGCCACGGCCCTGCGCGTAGGGTGATGCCGCCCCGGCACCATCGTCGGCCGAACCATGTCCGTTATCCGCCCCCGTGAGGGATGTCGACCGCCGAGAGCGGGAACAACCAATACCAGGCGCGCGCGGAAGCAAGGAAGGAACACCCAGTGGTCGAAGCGGAACGTATGCGGGTCTGCGTCATCGGGACCGGCTACCTCGGCGCCACGACGGCCGCCTGCCTGGCCGAGATGGGCTTCGAGGTCCTGGGCCTGGACGTCGACGAAGCCAAGGTCGACATGCTCCGTTCCGGCAAGGTCCCCTTCTACGAGCCCGGTCTCGACGAGCTACTGAAGGCCAACCTGAAGACCGGTCGGCTGCGTTTCACCACGAGCTTCGCCGAGGCCGCCGAGTTCGCGGACCTGCACCTGATCTGTGTGGGCACCCCCCAGCGTGACGAGTCCGGCGCCGCCGACCTGCGCTACGTGAACTCGGCGGTGGACAACCTCGCCCCGTACCTGACCCGACCGACCGTGGTCGTGGGTCGCTCCACCGTCCCGGTGGGCACCGCCGCCACCCTGGCCGCCCGCCTCGCCGCGCTCGCCCCGGTGGGCGAGGAGGCCGAGCTCGGTTGGAGCCCGGAGTTCCTCCGCGAGGGCTTCGGGGTGGAGGACACCCTGCACCCCAACCGCATCGTGATCGGCACCGAGTCCCCCCGAGTCGAGAAGGCCGTCCGCGCCCTGTGGCAGCAACAGGTGGACGACGGCACCCCGTTCCTGGTCACCGACCTGCAGACCGCCGAGCTGGTCAAGGTCTCGGCCAACGCCTTCCTCGCCACGAAGATCTCCTTCATCAACGCGATGGCCGAGGTGTCCGAGGTCGCGGGCGCCGACGTCATCCAGCTCGCCGAGGCGCTGTCCTACGACGACCGCATCGGCGGCAAGTTCCTCGGCCCCGGCCTGGGCTTCGGTGGTGGCTGTCTGCCCAAGGACATTCGCGCCTTCATGGCCCGCGCCGACGAGCTGGGCGTCGAGCCCGCGCTGTCGTTCCTGCGCGAGGTGGACGCGATCAACCAGCGTCGCCGGGCCCGCACCATCGACATCGCCCGCCAGCTGATCGGCGGAAACTTCGCCGGGCGCACCGTGGCGGTGCTGGGCGCGGCCTTCAAGCCGAACTCCGACGACATCCGCGACTCGCCCGCGCTGGACGTGGCCTCGACCATCGCCTCCCTGGGCGCGCACGTGACGGTGTACGACCCCCAGGCCCTGGAGCGCGCCCGTGAGGCGTTCCCGGAGCTGAACTACGCCGACTCCATGCTGGACGCCACACGCGACGCGGACGTGGTCCTGCTGCTCACCGAGTGGGCGGAGTTCAAGGATGCCAACCCCGACGAGATGGGCGAGGTCGTGTCCCAGAAGCGGATCGTGGACGGGCGCAACGCGCTGGACCCCACGTACTGGCGCGCTTCCGGCTGGACCTACCGGGCGCTAGGTCGCCAGTAGGAACCATCCATACGCTGAACGGCCGTCCCGAGTCACGGGACGGCCGTTCGCATGTTCGGACCACCCGAAGCCCGCTCATCCGCAGCCAGATCGCAGACGGTCTGTAGCCCGATCTCCGCTGGATCGCATCAGAGGTTTCGAGGAGTTCGGTGACCGCGCCGGGCTGCGAGGCTGCGAGGCTGCGAGGCTGCGAGCACGGTGCGCGGTGCGCGCCCTGGTCCGTGTCTCCAGCGCCGGCGGCTGACCAGGCGGTTGGTGGTCGTCCTTTTGGTGTGTGGGTGGGACGCCTGAGGTAGAGAATCTGCCGGTTTACGGGGCGGGTGTGGGGTGGTTGGTGGGGCGCCTCAGGTTTCTGGCTCTGGGGGTTGTTGGGCGTTGCTCGGGTGGGTTCTCCCTCCTTCCCCGCCGCGTGATTGTTGCCGCCCGCACC
>NZ_JBEYLC010000095.1:0-15183 GCF_040635885.1 Nocardiopsis sp. NPDC006832
TCGCCCGGTCCATGGGCGACGACCAGGCGACGATGACGCAGACGTCGCAGGTCATCGGCACCGCTCAGTACCTGTCGCCGGAACAGGCTCGCGGCGAGCGCGTCGACCCGCGCAGTGACATCTACTCCACCGGTTGCGTGCTGTACGAGCTGCTCACCAGCCGGCCGCCGTTCACCGGCGACTCCCCTGTCTCCATCGCCTACCAGCACGTCCGTGAAGACCCGATCCCGCCGTCCGAGGTGGACCCGCAGGTCCCGGAGTGGCTGGAGGACGTCACCCTCCGCGCCATGACCAAGGACCGCGAGGAGCGGTACCAGAACGCCGCGGAGATGCGCGCCGACATCCAACGCGGTATGGCCGGAATGCCCACGCAGGCCGGCACCATGGCCATGGCCGCCGCCGGAGCGACCACGGCGCTTCCACCCGCGAACGACAACCGGTACGACGACTACGACGACGATTACGACGACTACCGGGACGAGAAGAAGGGCGGGAACAAGACAGCCCTTTGGGTCCTGCTCGTCCTGGGTGTCATCGCCTCGATCGCCTTGGTCGTCTTCCTGATGACCCGGGACGGGACCGAGGAGATCGAGCAGGGCACCGTCCCCGACGTGGCCGGTCAATCCCAGGAGGAGGCCGAGTCGGCGCTGATGGCGGAAGGCTTCGAGACCTTCACCGTGGATACGCAGGCCGACGACGAGGTCGAGGAGGGCTCGGTCATCGAGACCGACCCGACGGCCGGTACCGAGGCCCCACTCGATGAGTCCGTCATCATCATGGTCTCCTCCGGCCCCGGTGCCATGGAGATCCCGAGCGTCGAAGGGCAGACGGAGGCCGACGCGCAGTCGGCCCTGAGCGAGGCGGGCTTCGAGAACGTCACCACCGAGTCGCAGGCCCACGAGACGGTGGCTCAGGGCAACGCGATCGGCACGGATCCGTCCGCCGGCAACGAGGTCGCCCCCGACACCGAGATCACCCTGCGCATCTCCTCCGGGCCCGACCAGGTCGGGGTGCCGGACCTGCAGAACATGTCCCGTGACCAGGCCCAGAACGCCTTGGACCAGGCGAATCTGGTGGCACAGTTCGAGGAGCAGGAGAACCCGGACCACCCGGCGGACACCGTCATGAGCCAGTCCCCCGCGGCGGGTCAGAACGTGAACGCCGGTACCACGGTGACCGTGACGCTCGCGATCGCTCCGGCGGACGACGAGCCGTCCGAGCCCGAGGAGCCGAGCGAGCCCGAGCAGCCCACGGATCCGGAGGAGCCCACGGACGGCCCGTGGTTCCCGGGCCCGCCGGATGACGATTTCGCGATCCCGCGCCGCTGATAGAGGACGCGGGAACAGACACGAGAAGGGCCGTACCCGAAGGGGTGCGGCCCTTCTCGTGGTCATGAGACCGTTGGGGTTTCGGGACCTCCCCGACGGTGACGCCCACACCGGCCGGGGCGTAGACTGTGGGCCTATTCCGAACCGCCCCACAGTCCTGGAGCAGCGACCGTGCCCAAGTCCCGCAACGATCGCAAGAAGAAGGCCGTTTACACGCCGCCTCCTTCCAAGGAGCAGCCCAAGGTCAGTCCCCGTTGGCTCGTGCCGACGATGCTGGGCTTCTTCATCGTGGGCATCCTCTGGATCGGCGTGTACTACATCGCGGGTTCCCAGATCCCGTACATGCAGGACTGGCACAACTGGAACCTGCTGATCGGGTTCAGCGGCATCATCGTCGCGGTCATCCTGTCGACCCGCTGGCACTGACCCCCGCCGCGCACTGACAACGGCCGGGGCGTTCGCCCCGCCTTGAACCGGTTTTCCACAGGGTTATCCACAGATTGTGGGTAGCTCTGTTCGACGTACCCGGAACCGGTTCGACCTGGGCATACGCGACGGCCCCCGGAGAGCGCGCTCTCCGGGGGCCGTCACATGAGTGCTCAGACCAGGAACGTCGTCCACAGGCTCGGAGCCACCAGGGTCAGCACCACCAGCAGGACCACGAAGGCCGCCAGAAGCAGGGCGTGCACCAGGGTGCGCCGCCCCGCCGTGGCGTCACGGCCCGGCAGGTAGGCGAAGACCGCCCCGATCAGCAGACCCCCGACCAGACCACCGATGTGGGCCGTCCAGGAGATGTTGGGGACCAGGAAGGTGATTCCGAGGTTGAGGGCGAGCAGCACCATGATCATCCGCGTGTCCAGCCGCAGCCGTCGACCGATCACGAACACCGCGCCGAAGAGCGCGAAGATCGCCCCGGAAGCACCGACGGAACCCGCGTTGGGTGTGGCGAGCAGGCTGAGCACCGAGCCCGCCAGGGCGCCCAGGATCCACAGGGCGAGGAACCGCCCGTGGCCCAGCCACCGCTCCAACTGCGGGCCCAGGATGAACATCGCGTACCCGTTGAACAGCAGGTGGAAGACACCCGCGTGCAAGAACGCGGCGGTGATGAGTCGATACCACTCGCCGTACTCGACGACGCCGTATCCCCACATGCTGAACAACCCGGTCAACGGCGACATCGTCGCCTGACCGATGGGGTTCGAGGTCCCCAGTTGGAGTGCGAAGCCCACCACCATCATGACCAGGATCGTCCAGGTCACGTACGGCTTGGCGACGACCTTGCCCCCGAAGGTGGTCCGGGTGGACCGCACCTTGCGGTTTCCCTCCGCCACGCACGAGGGGCACTGGAACCCGACGGACGCCTCGACCATGCAGTCGGGGCAGATCGGTTTCCCGCACCGGGTGCAGCTCACCCCGGTCTCCCGGTCGGTGTGCCGGTAACAGGTGCGCGGCGCTCCGGCGTCCGGTGTGGAGCCGGAGGGAGGGGGAGAAGCGGTCATGGGCGTCTGGTCACTCCTTGGTTCTCACCGTGTCTTTAACGGGTGATCTCGACACTGTTGATCACGATGTCCTCGCGGGGACGGTCCTGCGCGTCGGTGTCGACCTTGCTGATGCCGCTGACGATGTCGGCACCCTCGACGACCTCACCGAAGATGGTGTGGCGGCCGTCGAGCCAGTTCGGCTCGGTGACGGTGATGAAGAACTGCGAGCCGTTGGTGCCCGGACCGGCGTTGGCCATGGCCAGCAGGAACGGACGGTCGAAACGGAGGCTCGGGTGGATCTCGTCCTTGAAGGTGTAGCCGGGGCCACCGCGACCGGTGCCCAGCGGGTCGCCACCCTGGATCATGAAGCCGTCGATGACACGGTGGAAGACCGTGCCCTCGTAGAGACTGTTGTTGGACGGCTTGCCCGTGGCGGGGTCCATCCACTGCTTGGAGCCGTCGGCCAGCCCGATGAAGTTGGCGACCGTCTCCGGCGCCTGCTCCTCGAACAGCTTGACGACGATGGTTCCCTTGGAGGTGTTCAGCCGCGCGGTGGGCTGACCCGTGGAGTCCGACACCACAGTGCCTTTCGGTCGAGTGAGATTACGTGCTCACGTTACCGTTCCCTCCACGCCGGTCAGGCAGATCCCGAACGGCCGCGCACAGTGTCGAAACGTAGATCACAGACGCAGAGGACGTATGTTGAGATAACACCCGGATAACGGGGAAGGACGACGAGCAGCACCATCCATGGTCTGACGCGTCGACCATCGGGTGGAAAACCCGTACGAACTGGCGAAACGATCAAAGGAGCTGACGACGTGCCTATCACTGCCAAGCGTCGCAAGGCACGCAAGGAGGCGGAGGTTGCCCTCGCCCGCCTGCAGGACCTGGCCAGGGACCAGGCCGACCGATTCGGCCCCTATGCTGACCAGGCCAGGGACCAGGCGGCCCTGAAGCTCATCCAGGCCCGTGGCTGGACCGCGCCTCGGTTGGAGTCCGCCGCGCTGCGTGTCGAGGACACCGTGGCCCCGCGGGTGGCCGGCCTGCTGACCACTGCCGCCCAGCGGATCGACCCCAAGCCCGCACGTCGTGGGCTGAGGTTGTTCCGCGGAGGCGGCCGTCGGATCCCCCGCGGTGTCGTGATCGGCGGTGCCGCCCTGGTCGGCGGTGTGGTCGTGTACTCACTGATCCGCCTCCGCCAGGCCTCTCAGGACGCCGAGTGGCAGGAGCACCTGGACCAGGCCCGCGAACAGGTCCGTGAGACCCGCGAGAACCTGGGGGAGAAGACCGCCGAGGCTGCGGACGAGGTAGCCGAGAACGCCAAGGCGGCCTCCGCCAAGACGAAGGAGAAGGTGCGCGCCACCACCGGTGAGGGTCGCGCCAAGGACAACGGCCGGCCCGGCAAGTGATCCTGTACCTCGGGCCCGGGGATCTTCTCCCCGGGCCCGAGGTGTGTCATCACTCCTGGTCGTCCTTGATGAAGCGATAGGTCAGCGGGTAACGCCACCCGTTGCCCATGATGTTGGTGGCCGCCGCCATGACCGGCAGGACCAACCCGCCCAGGGCCACCACGAGCAGCAGCACGATCGGGAGAACCAGGACCGACAGCACCGCGCTGGTGAGGATGGCGACGAGCCACCAGAGCTGGAAGTTCAGCGCCTCCAGCGCGTGCCTGCGCATGAAACTCGTACTGTTCGGACTGATCAACAGGACCAGCAACGGCCCCAGAAGAGGGAAGAAGAACGCCGAGCCGTGACTCAGGCCGGCTACGACCTTCTCCGCCGGGTTGTCGGTCCGCAGGTTCCGTAGGTCGTTCGGGCCACGCTTACCACCCCGGAACCGACCCTCCCGGGCCTGCCCTGGAGGCGTGTTCCCCTCGAACCCCTGAACACCCAGGTCCGTGGTGAGCGGAACGAGCTCCGAGGCGACCTTGGCCCGCATGGCCTGGTCGATCCGTTCGTCGAACTCGTCCTCCTCCAGCTGTCCCTTGGCGTAGGCCTCGCGAAGGACCTCCGCCACGGCGTCCCGGTCCTGGTGGGTGAGACGAACCTGTGGCCTTGGCTCGTTCGGGACCCATGGCCGCGGGTCCCGCCGGCTCTGCTCTGACATCCCCACTCCCAAAGACTGTGTGGGGGCTCGACCGTACGAGGATGATCGCGCCCTCCTCCATAATGCTGCATGGAGACGGGTGCGGATATGGGGGTCGTCCCTGATCCTCCCCTGATCCGCCGGTCCTCCGAAAGGAGGTGGCGGCCTTCCGACCATCGGCCCGTCCAGCCGGGTCGGCATGTCGATGAATCGGGTTGTTCCCCTCGCTCCGCGCCCGGCCTCCCTCACAGCCTCGCGCGAGCATCCTCGTCACGGTCGGCGTCGGGGCTCCCCTCCCCAACGCCCTCGGGTCAGTGCCCGGCGGCGACGGCCGGTTCGCCGCGCACCGGCTCCGGCTGGGTCCTCTCCTCCTCATAATGCTTCTCGGCGCTGGTGAGGAGGTCATACCAGCTGGTGACGTCCTTACGGCGACGCAATAGAGCGCGACGCTCACGCTCGGTCATTCCGCCCCAGACGCCGAACTCGATCCGGCTGTCCAGCGCCTCGGCGAGGCACTGGGTTCGAACCGGGCAGCCACGGCAGATCAGCTTGGCGCGGTTCTGCGCGGCACCCTGGACGAACAGTGCGTCGGGGTCGATTTCGCGGCACTTGGCACGAGCCGCCGTCTTCTCATTCCACATGTTGCCCCACTCCCAAGATCAGCATGTGTGGTGATCGAAATCCGCCGACCGGCTGTCGGCGGACGAGGGATTCAGCGGACCGATCCGAGGACTTTGCAAGAGGCCGTACGGGGGGCCGTTCGGCTCGCCTTCGGGGGTCGTTCGTTTCGGCGCGCTGTGTTCCTCGTTGTCGTTGGTGTCGAAACTACGGATCGTCCCAGTTCACCAACAGACCCCAAGAGGCCTATTTCTCATATGGCCCACTAGGACCATTGCCTCCACAGGAAGTGTCATCATACACACACGGAGGGTCACTACATGTGATAGGAGCCCCCGCCGGCGAAAGGAAGGAAAGGTCTCCTTCGGACCATTCTTCCACAACCTTAATGACCTGCGACTTCACGCCATCCCATGAGCGGCTCACCCCACACGGACAGGCCTGACCGAACCGGGCGGGCAGGACACGAACCCACCCGAACGGACTAGAGAACACCTTCCGACGACCACACTGCGCAATCCCACCACCCACCCTTTCCCCACCCGCAAGGAACGCCCCGAACTACTATTCAGTAACCCAGACAAATGGGCCGGCACGACACTCGGGACCCTCTTTCCAACCGGAAGAAGGTCCCGAAAAATGGTTTTCCCGACGAATTCTTCCCGGGGCTCAGGCAGCCGGAAGCCCGGCTCGGAACTCCCGGACCAGGTCCTCCAGGACCTGCTTGGCGTCGCCGAACAGCATCGTGCAGTGATCCCGCTCGAACAGCTCGTTCTTGATGCCCGCGTACCCGGGGGACAGGCTCCGCTTCACCACCATCACCCGCCGGGCGTTCTCCACGTCCAGGATGGGCATCCCGGCGATCGGGGACCCGCTCGCCCGATTGGCCGCCGGGTTGACCACGTCGTTGGCTCCCACGACGATCACCAGGTCGACGTTGGGGAAGTCGCTGTTGATCCGCTCCATCTCCACCAACCGGTCATAGGGGACATTGGCCTCCGCCAGCACCACGTTCATGTGCCCGGGCATACGCCCGGCCACCGGATGGATGGCGAACCGGACCTGGACCCCTTGTTCGGCCAGCGCGTCGGCCAGATCGGCGGCGGGCTGCTGCGCACGGGCCGCGGCCAGGCCGTACCCCGGCACAATGACCACGTTCCGGGCCGCGTCCAGCACCATCGCCGCCTCCTCCGGATCAGAGCCCACGACGTTCTCGTAGGAGTCCCCCTCACCCGAGGCGACTTCTCCCAGGCCTCCGGCGAAGACGCTCAACAGCGTCCGGTTCATCGCCACGCACATGATCTGGGTGAGCATCAGCCCGGCCGCGCCAACGATGATGCCGCCCATGATGAGCATCGTGTTGCCGATCGCGAACCCGCTCGCGGCCACGGCGATACCGGACACCGAGTTCAGCAGCGAGATCATCACCGGCATGTCCGCCCCGCCCACCGGAGCCACCGCGAAGAACCCGACCGCGAGGCTGAACAGGAGCAGCAGCAGAAACGCCAGGACCGCGTACCGAACGTCGACCAAGGACAGCGACAGCGCCATCGTGACCAAGGTCAGCAGCGACGCCCCGACGATCAGGGGCCCGCGTCCGGGAATCCGGGTCAGCCGGCCCAACCGACCCCACAGCTTGGCCTCGGCGAGGATCGATCCGGACAGCGTGGCCGCGCCGACCACCACGGAGATGGCCAGGGCGAGCGCGGAAACGGCCCCCATGAGGCCGATGGCGCCCTCCCCTGCGTCGGGGGCGAGTACCTCCTCCCAGAACAGCGCCAGCCCCACCAAGGCCGCCGCGGCCCCACTGAATCCGTTGAACCGGGCCACCACCTGCGGCATGGAGGTCGCCGACGCCCGCAGGACCGTGATGACGCCGACCGTGCCACCGGCGACCGACCCGAGAACCATCCAGGTGTAGTCCACCAGGCCCATCTCGACCAGGGTGATGATCACGGCCAGCAGGACACCGACGGCCAGGAAGAGGTTGCCCGTACGCGCGGTGCGCACCCGCGCCAGGCGCTTGATCCCCAGGACGAAGAGCGCCACCGGGACGAGGTAGGCCAGTCGGGTGATCTCCTCGGCGCTCATGAACGCTCCTTCCCACCCGGGGTGAAACTGCCCAGCATGCGGTCGGTGACCATGAAACCGCCCACGACGTTGGCGGTGGCGAAGGCGACGCCCAAGGTGGCGAAGACCGTCGCGACCGGACCGGAAGTGGTCCCGGCCAGGACCAGGGCGCCGATGACGACCACACCGGACATCGCGTTGGCACCCGACATCAACGGTGTGTGCAGCATCGGCGGGACCTTGGTCAACAGCTCGTAGCCGAGGAAGGCCGCGAGGACGAAGACATAGATCGAGAGGATCAACGTGCCGGTCATGATGTGGCCTCCGTTGTGTCCCGAGCGAACGCCAATGCCGCCGCGGTGGGTTCGTGGAGCACTTCGCCGTCCCGGACGAGCAGGAACCCCGCGAGTTCGGGATCGGCGTCGACGTCCAACTCCCCCTCTTCGGTGACGATCCGGGCCAGCAGGTTGACGACGTTGCGGGCGTAGAGGGCGCTGGCCTCACGAGGCATGGCCGCGGCCAACCGGGGTGCGGGGAGGATCTTCGTACCGCCCCGGTCCAGTGGTTCGTCCGAGTCGGTCAGCTCACAGTTCCCGCCGTCCTCGGCCGCCAGGTCGACGACCACGGAACCGACGGGCATCCGGTCGACCATCTCGGTGGTGAGCAGTACGGGGGCGTCACGTCCGGGGATCTGCGCGGTACAGATGACCGCGTCGGCCTGGGCGACGTGCGGAGCGAGCGCCTCGTGTTGGGCTCGCGCCAGGTCCGCGCCGAGCTTCTTCGCGTACACGCCGTCGCTCTGGTCGGTGACCCCCGGTATGTGCACGAAGTCGGCCCCCAACGAGGCGACCTCGTCGGCCGCGGCGGCACGCACGTCGTTGGCCTTGACCGTGGCACCGAGACGTTTGGCCGTGGCGATGGCCTGCAGACCCGCCACACCCACGCCCAGGACGACCACGCGGGCGGGCTTCACCGTGCCCGCGGCCGTCATGGACAGCGGGAAGAGCTTGTCGATGGCGTTGGCGGCGAGGAGGACCGCCTTGTAACCGGCGATCCCCGCCTGGGACGAGAGCGCGTCCATGGCCTGCGCCTTGCTGATTCTCGGCACGAGTTCCATGGCCAGTGCCGTGATCCTGCGTTCGACCAGTGCTCGGGCGAGTTCGGTGTCGTGGACGGGCCGTAGGAATCCGATCAGGGCCGAGCCCTCGGGGAGCGCGGCGATCCGGGCGGGGGAGGGCGGGCCCACCGTCACCAGGGCCTCCGACGTGGCGAGGAGCTTCTCCGTGTCCACGACCGTCGCCCCTGCCTGACGGTAGTCCTCGTCGTCGTGTCCGGCGGCGGTGCCCGCCCCGGCCTCGACCTCGATCTCCAGGCCTCGATCGACCAGTGTCGCGACGGTCTCGGGTGTCGCCCCGACCCGTCCGTCGCCGGGATCCTCCGATCGCGCGAAGGAAAGTCGCATGCCTCATCACCTTCCGTAGGGTGTGGGCCGGCGACAGTGGCCTGGACGCATGGCCGGGCCGTGAGGGGACGCCTGAAGTCGGGGGAAAGGGGGGTGGCTGCCGTCGGCTCGGACTGACTACCTACCCGCGCCGATGGCCCGGATCACGCCCGGAAAGACGAAAGACCCTGCCGGCGCGTCGTACGCACGAGCAGGGTCGTATCGAGGAGGAGTGGAGCCAAGGGGAGTCGAACCCCTGACCTCCGGTATGCAAAACCGGCGCTCTGCCAGCTGAGCTATGGCCCCGTTTCGGTTCCGGGCCTGGCCCGTTCACCATTGCAGAGCATACCCGTATCGGCGGGTGCTCCGAGCGCACATGACAGGGGGCCGGACACAGCACAAAGCCGTGGGTCGCACCACGGGGTCGTCGGCCCACCCACGTCTTCGTGTCACTAGCGGACGCCGGGCGACACACGTGGTGTGCACCGTCGAACCCGTGACGGGAAACCCACCGGCCCCCTGTCGGTGGCCAGGAGGGTCCGCGATCAGCTCTCGCTGGCCGCGGTGGCTTCCGTCCACAGGTCGAGCTCGGCGCGGTCCGCCTGGATCTTGCGGTAGACGGCGAAAGCCCCGAGGGCCACCAGCGCCAGAACGATGATCTTCTTCACTGTCCGGACCCTTTCTCAGTTGGAAAACCGGTCGTACACACGGGCTCTCGCCATTGGGCGAGGGCACCGAGGGCAACTTTATGAGGTTGTCACCTAGCAGACTAGCAAGCTATTGCGGGCGGTCCCTGCCATCGTGGACCGATTCACACCGGGTTTCTCGGTTGATCCACTTCCGAGCCCTCAGGTGAGCAGCGCCATCCGGCGCAGAATCCCCACGGTGGCCCGAGGATCCGCGGCGATGCCGGTGAGCCGGTCCCAGACTCCATGGCAGGAGCGGACGGCCTCCTCCGACTCGACGATCGCCCCGCCCTGGGTCGCTTCGACGTAGGCGAGGTCGGCCTCGTCCTCCTCGAACCCCATGATCGAGAACGGGCCGGCCAACCCGGGGTGGGGCCCGGCCGAGGTGGGGAGGAGCTGCACCGTGACGTGGTCGGAGCCCGTGGCGAGTTCGACCAGGCGGCCCGCCTGTGCCCGCAGCAGGGAGAGGTCCGCGGAGACACGCTGGAGCGCGTCCTCTTCCACCACGGCGTGGTAGCGGCCCAGGGCACCGGATTCGAGGATCTCCTGGCGTTTGAGGTGCGCGGCGACCATGCGTTCGGCACCGTGGTCACCATGGCCGAGGGACCGCGCCACGGTGGCCGTGTAGTCGGGGACCTGGAGCAGGTCGGGGACGAGGATCCCGGCATAGGTCCGGATGGTGACCGCGCCGGCCTCGTTGCCCACGTAGGCGGAGGAGAGAACGTCCTCATACTCCGTCCACCAGGGGCGAAGTCGGGATTCCCGGACGAGGGTCAAGATGGCCTCTCGCCGGCCGCCGGTGACCCCGTAGAGCTTCAGCAGGGCGGAGATCTCCATGACGGAGGGCCACTTGCGGATCCCGGTCTCTATGTGGCCGAGTTTGGCCGGCGACCACTCCAACTCGTCGGCCACGTCGTTGAGGGTCATCCCGGACCGCACACGGTGACGGCGGAGTTCGGCGGACAGTCGCCGTCGACGAACCGTGGGACTGGTCATAACACTGATCCAATGACGCGGAGTGTCGGAAGTGTCCCTCCAGCGAAACACGGTGTCTAGCATCTAGCAATGAGTTTCTAGAAAACCGGTGCCGATTCGATGCAATAAGGACAACGCGACTCGCTTCTCCTTCGTCGATTCCAGGCGTTTGTTACGATGAGTAAGCGAAGTTCGGTGTTGGGTGGTCACATGGCCCACAGGAGGTCGTTCACTCGTCGTGGCCCTCCTACGACGCTGCGGACCCAACCGGGGCGCGTCAGGAGGCGCGTACGATGCAGGAGGTGCCCGCCGCGGCGGGCGTACCCGCACATGTAGAGGAAACCCATGAGCTACCCGCTTGACGACGCAGAGCAGCTGATCGCGAACGCGGAGGCCGAGATGCCACCGAGTACCCGGTCCCGTCTCATCGCGAAACTCCGTATGGGTAAGCACATCGACGACGCGGCAGCGGAACTCGGGATCGGCCCCAAACAGGTGTTCTCGACCGCCCGCATCCTCACCGCTTTCGGCGACCAGCTGGACGCCACCCTCACCGAACAGCGTGACCCCTCGCTGCCGCACGGCACCGTCACCGGCTACAACAAACGCTGCCGTTGCCCCGAATGTCGAGCCGCCCTCCAGCAGCGCATTTGACCTCTAAAAGGCCGATGTCCGCTTTCGGCCACCCGCCTCCACCTGCGGCAACGGGTTGTTAACCCAGACTTCTCGAAGCAATACGGTTCTCCGAGGCTTATCAGCCGTGGGTTCGGGGGAGATCGCTGACATGAACGAGCACGTGGACTGGTCGGCGATGAGCGAAGACGATTTCGTTGCGCTGCTGCGGCAGCTCATCGAGGCCCCGGAGGTCGACGAAGACTAGGGCCTGTTTCCCCGCCACGGGCCTGACCTGGCCCGGCGAGTACGACCCGTGCCCATCACGGGTCGGTCCCCCACCCCTGCGCCTCCCCTGGCGATATCGGTGGTAGTCGGTAGCGGTCGCCGGCGTTGTCATGTCTCGGCCGTTGTCGTCGGTGTGTCGGTGTGTCGGTGTGGTCATTGGCCTGCCGTGCCGTGTCCGGCTATGGCCAGGGGCTCAAGGACATGTTCATGGACCTCAGCAGCCAAGACAGCAGCCACGACGTCAGTGGCCACAAAGGTGGAGAAGGGTCCCCCACACACGGAACCCGTGCGCGGTTCCGGGGCGGGGCGGCCAGGACGGGACGAACCCGGGTAGGCCCCGCCGAGTACGGTCATGCCCCGGTGTGTGCTCTAGCCCCCTTCAGGAACCCGGCATGCGACACCTGATCACGCCTCTGACCGAGGCCATGCCCGTGATCTGAGGCGCCCACCTATCCCGCCCTCTCGGTCACTGCTGGATTGTCCACAGGCGGGGAGTTCGGGGTGGTGAACCGTTCTGCCTACGTGATCCCATTGATCTTGGGGGAGCCGCTGGTTTCGCCGGTTTCGTGCTGCCCGGGGGTGGGGTGAGTGTGGTGGGGTGGGGTGCCTCAGGTTTTTGGCTCTTGGGGTTGGTGGGGGTAGCTCGGGTGTGTTGGTGGGGCGCCTCGGCTAGAGAACCTGCCGGTGGTCGGGCGGGGTGGGGGTGGGTTCTCCCTCCTTCCCCGCCGCGTGATTGTTGCCGCCCGCACCGCACGCGTCAAGGCGATGTTGAGTCCCCATCAGCGGTGCTGGTGGCCTTGACCCGTGCGGCGCGGGCGGCGGTTTGGCGGCTATCGGGGAAGGGGGGAGAGTGGTTGAGGTCCCAACGGCCCCGGGCTTCGCCCGGTCCGGCCGCAGGCGGCCGGATCCCTTCCCCTCCGCCTGGTGTCCTCGTGGGCCGCGTCGCCACTACGTGACGGGTGAGGTCACGAAGCACCCGCTACAGGTGGGGTGGGTGGTGGGGCGCGTCCCCGCGGTAGCCGGCTCTGGTCTTTTCAGCGATGATCTTGCTCGTAGCGCCCATTTGGGCGCCCAACATGGCGCTACGGACAAGATCGTTTCTCTTCAGAGCCCCTTCCCTCGAATTCGCCAGGAGTGTCTCCGCGATGGACGGATCCGGCCATAAGGAAAAGGGGGGTTCGGGCAACCCAAAACAGGGACTCTCGAATAGCAGGAATGCCAGCTCCAGAATTCGACTAATAAACTCACAGGGGGGGCTGCCATTCTTGAGGGTGTTCGCATATAATCAGAGTATGAGCTTTCCTCCCCACGCACCGCGCCCGACCGGGAACACCCCGGTCGATAAGGCGATGGCGGGTGCGCGGGAGATCGCGGTGGAATTCTCCGAACGGGATATCCCGTTCGGGTGCGAAGCCGATGTACTCGCACAGTTCGGCCGCCTCAACCAGGAAACAGACCGCATCCGCTACGGGATGCTGCCCGCCCTGGCCCGCATGGAGACCACCGGTGCCCTGTTGGAAGAGGGCGGCCAGCGCAGCATCCAGGCGTGGATCACCCGCCAGTGGGGCACCTCCCCGGCCGAGGCCAAGAGCCTTGCCGCCCTCGCCCGGGCGTTGTACAAGCAGCAGCTGCCCCTGGTGGAAGAAGCCTTCCAGGGCGAAGTCTTGTCGTTGGGTGAGGCATGCGCGATCGCGACCTCCACCGAAAAAGCTGTGGCCGATTGGGCGCAGGTGTGGGAAAAGAGCGATGAGGATTTCCGGTCCGCCCACCCGGACGTGGAGGGGTTTCGGGCCCGGCTGGAATACGGGCTCATCGCCTATAAGCAGGAGTACCCGCAGGCGTCGGTGCGCCAGTTGCGGGACGCGGCGAAATGGTTCGTGGCCCGCCTGGACCCCGATAAGGCCGACCGGGACTATGACGAAACGTTCGAGAACCGGGGCGCCCAATTCTCGCCCACGTTCGAGTCCGGGTTTCTGTTGCGGATGTGGGGTCCTGGGGCCGATAACGAGCTGATCCAGGCCGCCCTGGAGGCTTACACCGAACCGTATGGGCCGGAGAACGCCGCCGTGCCGAAGCATCAGCGCACCTATGACGCGATGATGCGCATCTTCGAGACCGCTCTGACCCACCGGGGTTGCTCCAGCCTGAGCCGCCAACCGTTGGCCACGTTGAACATCACCGTGCCGCTGAAGCGGTTCCTAGGTGATGGGTCGGCTGAGCCGGCCACCACTGAGGATGGGGTGGTCATCCCCGACCAGATGGTGGCCCGCCTGACCCCCCACAGTTGGCTGCGCCGGTTCGTGACCGACGAACAGGGCCGGACCCTGTTGGACGTGGGTCGAAAGCAGCGATGCGCTCCGGATCCGGTACGCCAGGCGGCGGGGTTCAAGAAGCCCTACTGCGAGTGGCACCAGGGCTGCGACATGCCGCGTAGCTGGTCGCAGTACGACCACATCGTCCCCTTCTCCCACGGCGGAGCCACCAGCGCCGACAACATGCAGATCCTGTGCTCGACCCACAACCGGCTCAAGCACCGGCTACAGGCCAAGGTGAACCGGCAGATCTGGGAACACCACCACGCCCAGAACCACCAAGAAACAGGAAAGGAATCCGGGTCCGGGGATGGTGAGGGGGAGCCAGCCCCAGCCACCGCCCCCTAACCACCACCCGCTTCCACCAGGTGGAACCCCACCACCCCGCGACCACCCCCGGTTGGGTGTCAGACCCCAAGGGCCCCGTGCCCTGTGGGGATATCAGCATGCCCCACCCCGAACCCCCGCCCGGAGTCATATCCCGGGGACAGAGTGGCTCCCATCGGGGGTGTCGACAGCACACGGCCCTACTACGGATGCCAGCACCACTTCCACCCCTGGTACCGGCTCCCGCCCCAGGTACCGGCCCACCGGCACCATCACCCCCGTGTTGTCTCTCCACCATGATGATCTTGTCCGTAGCGCCATGTTGGGCGCCCAACATGGCGCTACGAGCAAGATCATCGCTGAGAAGACCAGAGCCGGCTACCGCAGGGACGCGGCTCGCCACCCGTCCCACCTGTAGCGGGTCCTTCGTGACCTCACCCGTCACGTAGTGGCGACGCGCTCAACGAGGACACCAGACGGAGGGGAAGGGATCCGGCCGGCCACGGCCGGACCGGGCGAAGCCCGGGGCCGTTGGGACCCCAACCACTCTCCCCCCTTCCCCGATAGCCGCCAAACCGCCGCCCGTGCCGTGCGGGTCAAGGCCACCCACCACAGCGTCACAGAACCCGACATTGCCTTGACGCGTGCGGTGCGGGCGGCAACAATCACGCGGCGGGGAAGGAGGGAGAAACCCACCCCCACCCCGCCCAACAACCCTCAGAGCCAGAAACCTGAGGCGCCCCACCAACCACCCGAGCAACGCCCAACAACCCCAAGACTCCGCACCTCAGACACCCCACCCACAACAAAAAAAGGGGGCCGCCTAAAAAGACAACCCCCCACACACAACCCCACCACACACAAAAAAAGGGGGCCCGCCAACAAGCGGACCCCCCTTCCAAGAAAAACCGTGGCAGCGACCTACTCTCCCACCCCACCACAGGGCAGTACCAT
>NZ_JBEYLC010000096.1:0-15058 GCF_040635885.1 Nocardiopsis sp. NPDC006832
ACAGCGCCTTCTCCTCGAACTGGCGTGGGAGACGTTCGAGCGCGCCGGAGTAGCCCCCTCGTCGCTTCGGGGAACCCCCACCGGAGTGTTCGTCGGGGGGTGCTCCTTCCACTACGAGGGCGACCTCGTCGACACCCCCGAGGAGCTCGCCGGGCACCTGCTCACCGGCAACGTGACCAGCGTTCTCTCCGGACGTGTCAGCTACACCTTCGGTCTGGAGGGGCCGGCGGTCACCCTGGACACCGGATGTTCCTCGGCGCTGGTCGCGATGCACCTCGCCGCGCGGTCACTGCGCTCGGGCGAATGCTCCATGGCGCTGGCCGGTGGCGCCGCCGTGATGTCGACCCCCGGTGTCTTCGTCGAGTTCAGCAGGCAGCGCGGACTCTCCCCGGACGGCCGATGCAGGTCCTTCGCCGCGGGAGCGGACGGCACCGGTTGGTCGGAGGGAGGCGGTCTGGTGCTCCTTGAGCGGTTGTCCGACGCCGTCGCCGCCGGACACCCCGTCCTCGGAATCCTGAAGGGGACCGCCGTCAACCAGGACGGAGCGAGCAACGGCCTCACCGCCCCGAGCGGACGCTCGCAACAGCGGGTCATACGGGCGGCTCTCACCGACGCCGGGTTGGCGCCCGAGGACGTCGACGCCGTCGAAGGACACGGCACCGGAACGGTCCTGGGAGATCCCATCGAGGCCAACGCGCTCATCGAGACCTATGGGCGCGGCCGCGACGCGGGGAACCCGCTGCTGCTCGGATCGGTCAAGTCCAACATCGGACACACACAGGCCGCGGCAGGGGCGGCGGGCGTGATCAAGATGCTGCTCGCCCTGGAGCGGGGTCGTCTGCCCCGATCCCTGCACATCGACACCCCCACCTCCGAGGTGGAGTGGGAGGGGAGCGGGATCGACCTGCTCACCGAGTCGGTCGAGTGGCGACGGGGGGAACGACCACGTCGCGCGGGCGTCTCCGCGTTCGGGGTCAGCGGGACCAACGCACACGTGATCCTGGAGGAGGCCCCCGAACTCGAACCCGCCCTCGAACCGGAGACGGACGACGTCGGTCCGGCCCAGGGGCCGACGCCCTGGGTACTGTCCGCCCGCACCCCCCAGGCCTTGCGGGCGCAGGCGGGTCGGTTGCGGGATCGCTTCGCGCGCGGCGACGAGGACGTCCGGGACATCGGTTACTCGCTGGCGACGACCCGCAGCTCGTATGAACACCGGGCCGTCCTCGTCGGTCGGGGGAAAGAGGAACTCCTCCTCGGGCTGGAGGGCCTGGAGACCGGAGCGATCTCGCCCGACCTCGTCACCGGTACCGCGAACGAGTCGCTCGCCCCGGTCTTCGTCTTCCCCGGCCAGGGATCGCAGTGGTCGGGTATGGCCAGGGACCTGATGGAGTCGTCGCCGGTCTTCCGTAAACGGGTGGAGGAGTGCGCCGACGCCTTCTCCGGGCTCGTGGAGCGTTCGCCCCTGGACGTGCTGTGCGCGGACCCCGGCCGAGCGATGGAGGACCGGGTCGACGTGGTCCAGCCCGCCCTGTTCTCCGTCATGGTCGGGCTGGCGGAGCTCTGGCGTGCCTACGGGGTCGAGCCCGCCGCGGTGATCGGGCACTCCCAGGGTGAGATCGCCGCGGCGTGCGTTTCCGGCGCGCTCACCCTCCGGGAGGCGGCTCGTGTCGTGGCCGTCCGGGCCCTGGCCCTGCGGAACCTGTCCGGCCACGGAGGAATGCTCTCCCTGGGGCTTTCCGCGAAGGACACCGAAGCCCTGATCGGCCGAGCCGGCACGGGCCTGTCACTCGCCGCGGTGAACAGCCCCACGGACACGGTCGTGTCCGGAGACCCCCGGGCCCTCGAAAGGCTGCGCGTTCTCGCCGAGGGACGCGGCGCCCGAGCCCGAATGGTGCCGGTGGACTACGCCTCGCACTCACCCCAGGTCGAAAGCGTGCGCGAACACCTGCTGGAGCGGCTCGGCCGCATCGGCCCGACCGTGTCCGAAGTACCGATCATCTCGACGGTGACAGGGGAGCGCCTGGACACCGAGACGATGGACGCCGGCTACTGGTACGACAACCTGCGCGGCACGGTGAACCTGGAGGGGGCGGTCGAGACCGCCCACCGTGACGGCCACCGGATGTTCGTCGAGATCAGCCCGCACCCGGTGCTCACCCTGCCCGTGCAGAAGATCCTTCCGGAGGCCGCCGTTCTGGGCACCCTCCAACGGGGGGAGGACGGCAACCGGTCCTTCTTGTTGTCACTGGCCGGGGCCCACACCGCGGGCGCCGACGTCGACTGGTCCGCCGCCTTCGACGTCACGCGGGCCGACCGACTCCCGCTCCCGACCTATGCCTTCCAGCGGCGCAGGTTCTGGATGCCCCCGCGCCGTCCCGCCACCTCCGAGTTCGGCAGGATCCTCGACAACCGGCACTACCGGCCGCGATGGACGGCGGTTTCGGCACTCTCCGGTTCTCCCACGGGCCGGTGGCTGCTGGTGGCCGGCCACGACACCGACACCGCTTCGCCGGCCGACGCGCTGACGAGGGCCGGAGCGGAACCGACGAGGGTGGAGTTCGATCCCGCCCAGGGGAGTGGACCACTCGCCGCGCGGCTACGCGAGATCGCCGCCGAACACCCCGTCGGCGGAGTTCTCTTCCTGCCCGGCACGTCGGACGGATACGAGGGCGAGGTCCCGGTTCCCGTCCAGGCCGCGGTCTCCGTTCACCGGGCCCACTCGGAGGCGGGCCTCACCGCTCCTCTGTGGTACCTCACCAGCGGGGCCGTATCGGTGTCCGGGGAGGAGACGAACCCGGTGCGGACCGCGCTCTGGGGCCTGGGGGTGTCCTTGGGCGCCGAGCGCCCGGACACGTGGGGCGGGACGGTGGATCTGCCCGATCGGCCGGAGCCCGGAGAGTGGGACCGCGCTGTCGCCGTCCTGGCCCAGAGCGAGGAGCGGCAGTGCGCCGTGCGCCGATCGGGCACGTTCGTCCGGCGTCTGTCGTCCCACCCCGAGGGCACGGTGACGCCGTGGAGCCCGGAGGGGACCGTGCTCGTGACCGGCGGCCTCGGCGGTGTCGGCGCTCAGGTGGCCCGTTCGCTGGCCAGGGACGGAGCCGAGCACCTCGTCCTCGTGGGCCGACGCGGCATGGACTCCCCGGGCGCACCGCGGCTACGGGAGGAACTGACCGAACTGGGGGCGCGGGTCACCATCGAGGCCTGTGACGCCTCCGACCGGGACGCGCTGGACGCGGTCCTCGCGGCCATCCCCGAGGAACGGCCGCTGACGGCGGTGATCCACGCCGCCGGAGTCCTGGACCCGGCGACCGCGGACAACCTCGGCCACCGGCAGTTGGAAAGTGTGCTCCGGGCCAAGGCCACCTCCGCGCGCCACCTGCACGGACTCACCCGGGACCTACCACTGTCCGCCTTCGTCATGTTCTCCTCGATCGGCGCCCTGTTCGGCACCGCCGGACAGGCGAACTACACGGCGGCCAACGCCTACCTCGATGGACTGGCCGCGCATCGGCACTCCCTCGGTCTGCCCGCCACGTCCGTCGCTTGGACGGTCTGGAGCGACTCGGGAATGGTCGACGCCCGAACGGAGCGGTGGTTCGGGGAACGCGGCGCGCACCCGATGTCCTCCGAAGCCGCCTACGAAGCGATGTGCGGGGTCGTCGGCTCGGGTGACCCGCTCGCGGTCGTCGGCGACATCGACTGGAACCGATTCGCCGCCCCCGGCGGCGTGGTCGAGCCCACACCGATCCTCGACGACCTCGTCGAAAGCGACCGGACCCAGGACGACGACCTCGCCGGATCGGTGGCCTCGCTCCCACGCGAGGAGGCCCTGGCGGAACTGGGCCGACGGGTCGCGGATGCGGCGGCGGCCGTGCTGGGACACGACGGGACCGACGTCGTCGTCAGGACCGGTCAGCTCAAGAACCTCGGTTTCGACTCGGTGACATCGGTGGGCCTGCGCAACCGACTCGCGGCGATGACCGGCCTCCGGTTGCCGGTCACGCTGGCCTTCGACCACCCCTCCGTGGACGCCATCGCCGAGCACCTCTACGAACGGTTCGCACCGGATCCCTCGGGCGCGGCCGTGGCCGAACTGGAACGGCTGGAACACCTGATGGAGGCGGACGGCGACGACCGGGTCCGATCCGCGGTGGTGGAACGCATGCGTTCGCTGCTCTGGAGGTGGGACCGCCAGGGAACGGACACCGCCGGGGAGACGGCGGGCGACGCCGACGAACTGCGAGACGTCACCGACGAGGAGATGTTCGAGTTGCTCGACAACGAACTGGGAAGCGCATGACTGCCAACGAGAGCAAGTTGCGGGACTACCTGAAACTCACCACCGCCGAGCTCAGGACCGTCCGTCGGCGTCTGCGCGAGGTGGAGGAAGGCGCGTCCGAGCCGATCGCGATCGTCGGTATGGCCTGCCGATTCCCCGGTGGTGTCCGGTCTCCCGAGGACCTGTGGGACGTGGTCGAGTCCGGCAGGGACGTCGTGACCTCCTTCCCCGCGGACCGCGGGTGGGACCTGGAGGGTGTCTTCGACCCTTCGGGGAGCCGCGAGGGGACCACGTACTGCGACCAGGGCGGCTTCCTGGAGGACGTGGCGCTCTTCGACGCCGGGTTCTTCGGGATCTCTCCGCGTGAGGCCACCTCCATGGACCCGCAGCAACGGCTCTTCCTCGAAACCTGCTGGGAATCCCTGGAACGGGCGAGGATCGTGCCGGAGAACCTCCGGGGAAGTCGAACCGGCGTCTACCTGGGAGCCACCGACCACGACTACGGCAGCGACGTGCGTCCCGCCCCGGAGAAGCTGCGCGGAAACCTGATGATCGGTCGCTCCGGGGCGGTGACCGCGGGCCGGGTCTCCTACACCCTCGGGTTGGAGGGGCCCGCCCTCACGATCGACACCATGTGCTCCTCGTCCCTGGTCGCCCTGCACACGGCGGTCGCCGCCCTGAGAAGGGGCGACTGCGACCTGGCGCTCACCGGCGGCACCACGGTCATGTCCACTCCGGAGGGGTTCATCGAGTTCAGCGCCCAGGGGGCGCTCTCCCCCGACGGTCGCTGCCGGTCCTTCGGGGCCGACGCCAACGGAACCGGCTGGTGTGAGGGCATCGGCACGGTGGTACTGGAGAAGCTCGGCGACGCCCGCCGTAACGGCCACCCCGTACTCGCGCTGGTCCTCGGTGGCGCGGTGAACCAGGACGGGGCCAGTAACGGCCTGACCGCGCCCAATGGGGAGGCGCAGCGCCAGGTGATCAAGCAGGCACTGCGCGACTCCAGGGTCACCGCGGACGAGGTCGACCTGGTCGAGGCGCACGGTACCGGGACCACGCTCGGCGACCCCATCGAAGCGCATGCGCTGCTGTCCACCTACGGGCAAGGACGTCCGGAGGACGGGCAGCCGCTGTGGCTGGGATCCCTGAAGTCCAACCTGAGCCACAGCGCCGCCGCCGCGGGGATCGGTGGGGTCATCAAGACGGTGATGGCGATGCGCCACCGGACCATGCCCCGGACACTGAACGCCTCGCCTCCCTCACCCGCCATCGATTGGTCGACGGGCAGGGTGGAGCTCCTGCACGAGAACCGCGAATGGACCGTTCACGGCCACCCCCGACGCGCGGGGGTCTCCGCGTTCGGTGCCAGCGGAACCAACGCCCACGTGGTCCTGGAAGAGGCGCCCGCAGCGGAGGTCGACGGCGAGGACGGCGCACCGACCGCTGTGGAGGAGGAACCGAGCACCCCGGCCGTCCTGGGGCGGAACCCGTCCCTTCCCCTGGTGCTGTCGGCCAAGACGGAGGGTTCCCTGCGCGGCCAGGCCAAGCGACTCGCCGAGGCCATGAAGGAGCGACCGGACCTCTCCCCGGCCGACGTGGCCTTGTCCCTGGTGACCACTCGTACCCCCTTCGAACTCCGGTCCGTGGTGGTCGGGGCCGACCGCGCCGAACTGGTCGAGGCACTGGAGGCCCTCTCGCGGGGGGACGAGCAGGAGGGGGCGGCACACGGTAGAGCCGCCGCCGTCACCGCCGGTCCGGTCTTCGTCTTCCCCGGTCAGGGAGCCCAGTGGCCCGGAATGGCCGGTCGGCTCGCCGAGGAGTCCCCGGTCTTCGCCGCGGAGCTTCGAGAGTGCGCCCGCGCCCTCCGACCGTGGGTGGACTGGCCGGTACACGAAGTGCTGTTCGACAAGGACGGTCACGCGGGCGGGGTGGACGTCGACCGGGTGGATGTGATCCAGCCCGTCCTGTTCGCCGTCATGGTCTCTCTGGCCAGGACCTGGGAGGCGTGCGGAGTCGCACCCGCCTCCGTGGTCGGGCACTCCCAGGGTGAGATCTCGGCGGCCTGTGTCGCGGGCGTCCTGTCCTTGGAGGACGCGGCCCGAGTGGTGGCGCTGCGCAGCAAGCGCATCCGCACCATCACCGGGGACGGGGGGATGCTCTCCGTCGCGCTGCCACGGGCCCGGGCCGAAGAGCTGCTCTCATCCTGGCGCGGACTCTCCGTCGCCGCGGTCAACGGCACCGGTTCCGTGGTGGTGTCCGGTAACGCGGACGGCCTGGACGAACTCGCCGCGGAGCTTGAGGGTCAAGGCGTGCGCACGCGTCGCGTCCCGGTCGACTACGCCTCCCATTCCCACCATGTCGAACGGATCAAGGAGGGGATCCTCTCCGACCTCTCCGGTTTGTCCCCGCGTCCCGCGCGGATACCCCTGCACTCCACGGTCACCGGCCGCCCCATCGGGGACGATGTCATGGACGCCGACTACTGGTACCGCAACCTCCGAGGCACGGTGGAGTTGGACGCCGCCGTGCGCGGCCTGGTCGAAGCCGGTTACTCCACGTTCGTCGAGGTGAGCCCGCACACCGTGCTGCTGCCCGCCATCACGGAGACCCTGGAGGACGAGGCACCCTCCGGGAAATTCCTCACCGTCGGTTCGCTCCGCAAGGAGGACGGAGGCGCCGACCGATTCCTGACCTCGCTCGGGTCGCTGTACGCGCACGGGGAGTCGGTCGATTGGGAACGGGTCCTGGCCGGTTCCGCCGGAACCGCGGTGGACCTTCCGACCTACGCCTTCCAACGGCAGCGTCACTGGTTGGAGGCCGAGGACACCGGTGAAGCGGCCGCACCCGCCGACGTCGGTGGGGACTTTTGGGACATCGTCCGATCGGCCGATCCCAAAACCCTGGCCGAGGAGATCGGTATCGACCCCGAGGCCTCCTTCCTGGACGCGGTGCCGGCGCTCGGCAGGTGGTACGAACGCCGACAGACCGGGGCGTCCATCGAACGGTGGCGCTACCACCAGACCTGGAATCCGCTTGCGGAGCCCGTCTCACCCCGGCTGCGGGGGCGCTGGCTCGTACTCGTGCACGAGCACGGGAACACGGATCCGATCCATGCCGAGGTCACCGATCTGCTGCGCGGACACGGGGCCCGGGTCGAGGAGGTCGTGATCCCGGCCGAGGGGGCCGATCGCTCGGCGCTGTGCACTCTGTTCAAGGAGACCGCCGAAGGCGGAGTCCAGGGGATCGTCTCCCTGCTCTCCCTGCAGGAGGGACACCACCCGGACCACCCCGGACTCCCGAGGTCGGTCGCCTCCGCGTTCTCCTGCATCCAGGGTTTCGCCGACTCCGGGGTCGACGCGCCGTTGTGGATGATCACCACGGGAGCCGTCGCGGTCAGTGGCGCGGAATTCGTGAGCCACCCCGAACAGACGGCCGTGTGGGGACTGGGTCGTGTGGCGGCCCTGGAGTTCCCGGACCGCTGGGGAGGACTGGTGGACCTCCCCGGGCAAGGACTGACGGACACTTTGGGATCGCGCTTGGCCGCGGTCCTCGGGGGCACGGGGGAGGACCAGGTCGCGCTTCGCCCGGCGGCGGCCTACGGGCGACGCCTCACCCGAAGCACCGTCGACCGGGGACGGCCTCGATGGACTCCCGGCGGTACGGCCCTGTTGACCGGCGGTACGGGTGGGGTGGGCGCCCAGGTGGCCCGCTGGCTGGCCGAACTGGGCGTGCCCCGCCTGGTGCTGACGTCCAGACGCGGACCCGGCGCGCCCGGGGCGTCCGAACTCGAACAGGAGTTGCGGGCGCTGGGCGCCGAGGTGGAGATCACCGCGTGCGACGCGGGTGACGCGACCGCGCTGGCCCACATCAAGGAGCGGTCGGCCAAGGAGGGATTCCCCGTCCGCACGGTGTTCCACATGGCCGGCGCGGGCGTGCTTCGCGGCCTGGCCGACACCGATGTCGAAGAGTTCGCGGAGACCACCCACGCCAAGATCGCCGGCGCCGACGCCCTGGACCAGGTCTTCGGCGAACCAGGAGAGCTCGACGACTTCGTCCTCTTCTCTTCGGTTTCCGCGGCCTGGGGGAGCGGAGAGCACGGCGCGTACGCCTGTGCCAACGCCTATCTGGACGGCTTCGCGGAGCGCCGCCGGGGCAGGGGGCTGGCGGCGCGTTCCGTGGTCTGGGGGATCTGGTCACCCGACGAGGGCGGGGGTATGGCCGCCGATCTCGTCGAGGAACAACTGCGCAGCAGGGGCATCCCCTTCATGGACCCGAAGGCCGCGCTAGAGGGCTTTCACCGGGTCCTTGGGGGCGGGCCCGTCGTGGAGGTCCTCGCCGACGTGGACTGGAGCCGCTTCGCGCCCGTGTTCACCATGGCCCGACCCAGCCCTTTGATCACGACGGTGCCCGAAGCGCGCGCGGCACTCCTGACGGAGGAACCGAAGGAGGCCGCGGCGTCCTTCGGGTCACTCGCGGACCGCCTCGTCACCTTGGGCCCGGCTCAACGGGAGAGGGAACTCTCGGACCTGGTGCGCACCCAGATCGCCGCCGTCCTCCAGTACACCGGCCCGGACGACGTCGACCCCGAACGCGCTTTGCGAGAGCTCGGGTTCGACTCTCTGACCGCGGTCGACCTGCGGAACCGACTGGGAGGAGCCACCGGGCTGCGACTCCCCGTGACGATCGTCTTCGATCATCCCGACGCCGACTCCCTCACCGCCCACCTGGACGGGCTGCTGGTCCCCGACCCACGAGGAGACGTGGAAGCCCCTCCGGGCCGGGAGCCCGAGGTCGGACTCGACGACCCCGACGAGGTGAACGACATGGACATCGACTCTCTGGTCCGGTTGGCGCTGCAGAACGAGACCGATGAAGGTGTGAAATGACCGAGAACAACGAGCAGTTGGTTTCCGCGCTGCGCGCGTCAGTCCGGGAGAACGAGAGGCTGAAGCAGGCCGAACGCGAACCGATCGCGATCGTCTCCACCAGTTGTCGCTGCCCTGGCGGGGTCACCTCCCCCGAGGAACTCTGGAACCTCGTCTCCCGTGAGGAGGACGCGGTCGGGCCCCTGCCCACGGACCGTGGTTGGGACCTCGAACGCCTCTACCACCCGGACCCGGAACACGAGGGCACCTCCTACGTGAACTCCGGTGGCTTCCTGAAGGACGCGGGAGGCTTCGACCCGGACTTCTTCGGTATCGCCCCGCGCGAGGCCGAAGCCATGGACCCGCAACAGCGTCTGCTGTTGGAGACCTCCTGGGAGGTCTTCGAACGGGCCGGGATCCTTCCGCGTTCCCTCAAGGGCACCCCCACGGGCGTCTTCCTGGGCGCGGCCTGGCAGGGGTACGGCGAAGGCTGGCGCGAACTGGAGGGAAGCGTCCAGGGACACCTCGTGACGGGGATGTCCACCAGCGTCATCTCGGGACGCATCGCCTACACCCTGGGCCTGGAAGGCCCCGCCATCACCCTTGACACCGGGTGCTCGTCCTCCTTCGTCGCCCTGCACCTGGCCATTCAGTCCCTGCGCCGCAAGGAGACCTCGCTCGCCGTGGTCGGTGGCGTGGCGGTGATGTCCGCTCCGATCTCCCTCATCGGCTTCAGCCGGCACAAGGCCCTCGCCAAGGACGGTCGTTGCAAGGCGTTCTCCGCCGACGCCGACGGAATGGGTCTGGGGGAAGGCGCGGGAACCATCCTCCTGGAGAGGCTGTCGGACGCTCGACGCAACGGCCACCCCGTCCTCGCGGTGGTGTCCGGTAGCGCCATCAACCAGGACGGCGCCAGCAACGGCATGGCCGCCCCCAACGGTCTGGCCCAGCAGAGGGTGATCCGCCAGGCGCTCGCCGGCGCACGTCTGGACCCCGGTGACGTGGACGTGGTGGAGGCCCACGGGACCGGGACGGGCCTGGGCGACCCGATCGAGGCCGAGGCGCTCATCGCCACGTACGGCAGGGACCGCGACGGCGCCCGCCCGCTGCACATCGGATCGCTGAAGTCCAACATCGGCCACCCCCAGGCCGCCGCGGGCGTGCTCAGCGTGATCAAGATGGTCGAGGCCCTGCGGCACGGTGTCCTTCCCCGGTCGCTTCACCTCGATGAACTCACGTCCAAGGTCGATTGGTCCGAAGGCGCGATCACCCCGCTGGTCCGCTCACTGCCGTGGCCGGAGACCGAGCGGGAGCGCACCGTGGGGATCTCGTCCTTCGGTGTGAGCGGCACCAACGCCCACGTCATCCTCCGTGAGGCCCCCAAGGCCGAGGAGATTCGGGAGTCGGTCGACCCGCGGACCGTCGCTTCCTCCGCCCTTCCCTGGGTCCTGTCCGCCAGGACGGAGACCGCACTGCGGGACCAGGCCGTTCGTCTTCGCGACCGGTTGAGGGACGAACCCGACCAGGATCCGCTCGACGTCGCCTACACGCTCGCCACGGCTCGGACCGCTTTCGAGCACCGTGCCGCGGTGGTCGCCACGGGGAAGGACGACCTGCTCAAGGGGCTGGAGGCCATCGCGCAAGGCGACCCCTCCGACCTGGTGTGCCGGGGCAGGACGGGGCAGCGGCGCAAGCGCCGTGTCGTCTTCATGTTCCCGGGTCAGGGCTCGCAGTGGTCGGGGATGGCACGTCGCATGCTCGACGAATCCCCGGTGTTCGCCGGCCGGATCGCCGAGTGCGAGCGTGCCTTCTCCGACCACGTCGACTGGTCGCTTGAGGAGCTGCTGCGAACCGAGGACGAGGGCTGGATGGAACGGGTGGACCAGGTCCAGCCGGTCCTCTTCGCCGTCATGGTCTCCCTCGCCGCGGTGTGGCGTTCGCTGGGCGTGGATCCGGACGCCGTGGTCGGTCACAGCCAGGGGGAGATCGCCGCCGCCTGTGTGAGCGGGGCGCTCTCACTCGAAGACGCGGCCCGAGTGGTGATCCTGCGCAGCCGTTCCCTGACGCGTATCGCGGGAAGCGGGGGCATGCTGTCCGTCGGCCTCCCGGCCGAGACGGTGCGCACCGAACTGGACCGATACCCGGAGCTCGCCGTCGCCGCCGCCAACGGTGCCTCCTCCGCCGTCGTGTCCGGTCCCGACGAGGAACTGAACCGACTCGAACGGGAACTGGGCGCGGAAGGGGTCCGGACGCGACGCGTCCCCGTGGACTACGCCTCGCACTCGGCCGCCGTCGAACTCCTGCGGGAGGAACTCGCCACGGCCCTTGCCCCGGTGCGACACCGTGACTCCCAGGTCCCCTTCTACTCGACCGTCCTCGGGGCTCCACTGGAGCTGTCCGCGGAGGACACCGACTACTGGTACCGCAACCTTCGCCGGACGGTGGAGCTGGAGAGCACGACCCGGAGGTTGGCGCGTGACGGCCACGACGTGTTCGTGGAGATGAGCCCGCACCCCGTTCTGACCCCGGCCGTGACCGAGACCCTCGATGACGAGGGGCGCCTGGACGCGAGCGTCGTCTCAGACAGCCTGCGTCGTGAGCAGGGCGGGCTCGACCGGCTCATGAACTCGCTCTGCGGTCTGCACACCCAGGGTGTGCGGGTGGACTGGGAGGCTCTGCTCTCCGGGGGGCGCGTCATCGACCTGCCCACCTACTCTTTCCAACGGCGCCACTACTGGCTCGAAGCACCGGTCCGCGGAGTCGGCATCGGGTCGGAGACCTCGTCCTGGCGATACGGGGTCGCGTGGAAGCGCACCGACCTCACCGCTTCGCCCGAGCTCGCGGGACGGTGGCTGATCGCCGTGCCCGCGGGGTCGAGGGATTCGTCCCTGGTCACGGATGTGCTGGGCGCCCTCGACGGTCACGGAGCACGATGCGAGGTCCTCGAACTCGTTTCGGGTGAGGACCGCGCCGCCATCGCGGAGCGCCTGCGCTCCGTCGAGGCTCCCGTGGGTCTGCTGTCCCTGTGCGCGCTGGAGGGGGACGCCGTCTCCTCCTCCGGGCGCAGCCTGGGACTCACGCTCAACAACGCGTTGGTACAGGCGTGCAACGACATCGGTGGTGACGTGCCGTTGTGGGCCGCGACCTCCGGCGCCGTCGCGGCGCACCCGGGGGAGACCGTCTCCGAACCCGAACAGGCCACCACCTGGGGGCTGGGCCGAATCGCGGCGACGGAACACCCACAGTTCTGGCGAGGACTGATCGACCTGCCGGAACGGCTCGACGACTCGGCCGCGGAGAACCTGGTCGCCCTCCTCGCCTCCGGTTCCGAAGAGCCGCAGGCGGCCGTGCGCGGAGCCGGTGTGTACGTTCGACGACTGGTCCGGGCACCCGACGTCGCGCGCTCCTGGCGACCCGAAGGCGTCGTCCTCGTCACCGGTGGCACCGGAGCCCTGGGTGGCAGGGTCGCCCAATGGCTCGCCGACAACGGTGCGGAGCACCTCGTGCTGCTCAGTCGCAGTGGTCCGGCCGCCCCCGGGGCCGATCGCCTTCGGGAGGAACTCACCGCCAAGGGCGTCCGCGTCTCCATCGTCGCGGTGGACGCGTCCGACCGCGACGCCCTTTCCGCCGCCCTGGACGGGTTGCCCGACCTGAACGCGGTCGTCCACACGGCGGGGGCCCTCGACGACGGTCTGATCGACGGTCTCACCCCGGAACGGTACGACACCGTGCTCAGGCCCAAGATCGCCGCGGCCCGTAACCTGCACGAACTCACCAGAGAGCACGATCTCTCGGCGTTCATCCTGTTCTCCTCGCTCGCGGGCACGCTCGGCGGCCCCGGCCAGGGGTCCTACGCGGCGGCCAACGCCTACCTCGACGGTCTCGCGCGCCACCGACGCGACCAAGGACTCGCGGCGACGTCCATCGCGTGGGGGGCGTGGGACAGCGGAGGCCTCGTCGATGAGGAGACCTCCGAGCGGCTGCGCCGCGGCGGTATACCCGCCATGCCCGCGGAGAAGGCCGTCGACGCGATGGCCAAGGCGGTCGGAAGCGGTGACGTGTGCGTCGCCGTGGCCGACATCGAGTGGCGTCTCCTGCTGGACTCGTCGCCATGGACCAAGGACCTTCCCGTCCTGGGCGAGCTTCCCGAGGTCCGGGAACGGGACCGGGCGGCGGCGGACGAGCGGGTGGACGAAGAGGACGACCGCTGGCTCGGTCTTCGGGGAGAGGAGCGTGACCGGGAGCTGCGGCGCCTGGTCACGGCGGAGGTCGCCGCGGCCCTGGGGCACGACCCCGCCGACCTGGAGACCGATCGGGCCTTCCGCGATCTGGGATTCGACTCCCTGACCGCGGTCGACCTGCGTAACAGGATGGCCTCCGCCACCGGTGTCGGTCTGCCGGTCACCCTCGTCTTCGACTACCCCACCGTCGACGACCTGGTCCGTCACCTCTCCGAGGAGCTGCCCGGCGGAGCCGGGGAGGACGTGCCGGAGCCACAGGAGCAGGCCCCCGTCACGGCGGAGGACCCGATCGCGATCGTGGCGGTCGGCTGCCGGATGCCGGGAGGGGTGAACACTCCCGAGCAGCTCTGGGACCTCCTCAAGGAGGGCAGGGACGTGGTCGGCGACTTCCCCCGGGACCGTGGGTGGGACGTCGACGGCCTGTACGACCCCGACCCCGACAACCCCGGGACCTACTACGTCCAGGGGGGCGGTTTCCTGCAGGACGCCGGGGACTTCGATGCCGGGTTCTTCGGTATCTCCCCGCGTGAGGCGCTCACCATCGACCCCCAGCAGCGGTTGCTGCTGGAGACGTCCTGGGAGGTGTTCGAACGGGCGGGGATCAACCCGCGTGACCTGAAGGGCAGTCGGACCGGCGTGTACGTCGGCGCCAGCTACAACGACTACGGCTCCCGGGCCGCCGGTTCCAAGGAGCACGAGGGGTACCTGGCCCTGGGGAGCGCGAGCAGCGTCGTCTCCGGTCGGGTGTCCTACACGTTCGGTTTCGAGGGGCCGGCGATCACCGTGGACACGGCGTGTTCGTCGTCGTTGGTCGCGCTGCACCTGGCCACACAGGCGTTGCGCAAGGGCGAGTGCTCGATGGCACTGGCCTGCGGGGTCGTCGTCATGTCCACCATGGACACGTTCGTCGAGTGGAGTCGACAGCGCGCCATGTCCCCCGATGGGCGTTGCAAGGCGTTCTCCACCGACGCGGACGGGGCCGGTTGGGCGGAGGGGGTCGGTGTCGTCCTCCTCGAACCACTGTCTCGTGCGCGTGAGCGGGGGCATCGTGTGCTGGGTCTGGTGCGTGGCAGCGCGGTCAACCAGGACGGCGCGTCCAACGGCTTGACCGCTCCGAACGGTCCTTCGCAGCAGCGTGTGGTGCGGGCGGCTCTGCGTGACGCGGGTCTTTCGGCGGATGACGTGGACATGGTCGAGGCGCATGGGACGGGAACCCCTTTGGGTGATCCGATCGAGGCCGAGGCGTTGCTGAAGGTCTATGGGCGTGAGCGTGAGCGGCCGTTGTGGTTGGGATCGCTCAAGTCCAACATCGGTCACACCCAGGCCGCTTCGGGTATCGCCGGTGTCATCAAGACGACGCTCGCGCTGCAGAACCGCGTCATGCCGAGAACACTGCACGCCGAATCGCCCTCGGAACTCATCGACTGGTCTCCCGGGGGGCTCACGTTGCTCAACGAGCAGGTGGAGTGGCCGGTCGGGGATCGGCCGCGTCGTGCGGGTGTCTCCTCGTTCGGGGTTTCGGGGACCAATGCGCATGTGTTGTTGGAGGAGGCGCCTGTGGTGGAGGCGTCTGTTTCTGAGGCGTCTGTTTCTGAGGTGCCTGTTTCTGGGGTGTCGGTGGTGCCGTGGGTGTTGTCGGGTCGTGGTGTGGGGGGTTTGCGTGGTCAGGCGGG
>NZ_JBEYLC010000097.1:0-14909 GCF_040635885.1 Nocardiopsis sp. NPDC006832
GCCCTGCTCGAAGAGATCGGAGCCCGCGACGCCGGTGTCGAGATGGGCCTGACCACGGCCTTCACCCCCATCACCACCGAAGCGCTCATCGAGGCACGCCCCGACGTCCTGCTGGTCATGACCAAGGGACTGGAATCGGTCGGCGGCGTCGCCGGACTTTCCGAGATTCCCGGCGTCGCGCAGACCCCGGCCGGACGGAACCAGGCCGTCATCGACTTCGAGGACGGCGTCCTGCTCAACTTCGGTCCCCGCACCCCGCAGGTCATCACCACCATGGCCGAGGAACTCGCCGCGGTCACCGGCGAGACCGGCGACGCCTCGGGTGCGGAGGGCGACGAGTGACCGCCCTGTCCCCACGCCCCACCACCGGATCCGACGACGCCCCCGCGGACGACGGCGGGGCCACCCCCGGGACCCTCTGCCGACGCCTGCGCGCCACCCTGCTGATCACGGGCCTGTCCGTCGGACTCGTCGTCGTCTCCGTGATCGCCGCCGGTGTGGGCGCCTACCCGATCCCCGCCGGCCAGGTCGCGGCCTCCCTCCTGGACGCGGTGGGCCTGCGGGTCGGCGGCCTGCCCGACCAGATCGCCGAGACCGTCCTGTGGGACGTGCGCCTGCCCCGTGTGGTCCTGGCCGTCATGGTCGGTGCGGCCCTGGGCAGCGCCGGCGCCATGATGCAGGGCATCTTCGGCAACCCCCTCGCCGAACCCGGCGTCATCGGCGTCTCCTCCGGCGCGGCCGTCGGCGCGATCGTGGTCATCTTCACCGGGCTGACCGTGCTCGGTCACTGGACGATCATCGCGTCGGCGTTCGTCTTCGGCCTGCTCACCACGTTGTTCGTGTACGTGTTCGCGCGCTCCGGCGGCCGTACCGAGGTCGTCACCCTGCTGCTCACCGGTATCGCGGTCAACGCCATCGCCGGCGCGGCCATCGGGCTGATGACCAACTTCTCCCAGGACGCCGAGATCCAGACCATCACCTTCTGGCAGCTGGGCAGCGTCTCCACCGCCACCTGGTCCAAGGTCGCCGCGATCGCGCCGTGCCTGTTGCTGGGCCTGTCCGTCATCCCGTTCTACGCGCGCAAGCTCGACCTGTTGTCCCTCGGCGAGGGGCCCGCCCGTCATCTGGGCGTGGACGTCGAACGCATGCGTTTGGTGATCATCACCGCGATGGCGTTGCTGACCTCCGCCGCGGTCGCCTTCGCGGGGATCGTCGCGTTCGTCGGACTGGTCGTACCCCACATCATCCGGATGGTCACCGGTCCCGGACACCGGGTGCTGCTGCCCGCCTCGGCGCTGGGCGGCGGGCTGCTCCTGCTCGCCGCCGACCTGCTCGCCCGAACCGCGGCCGCCCCCGCCGAGATCCCACTCGGCGTGGTCACCGCGGCCCTGGGCGGACCGTTCTTCTTCTACCTGCTGCACCGCACCCGCGCCAAGCAAGGAGGCTGGTCATGACCACGGGGTCCCCGCTGCGCCGCCGGTTCGCGTCAGCCGTCGCCCCACTCACCCGGGCACCCGATCGGCCCGAACCCCTCGAACCCGGCGCCCCCGTGGTCCGAGCGCGGGACGTCACCGTCCGCAGGGGTGGGCGGGCCCTGCTCGACGGGGTCGATGTCACCGTCCGTTCCGGGGAGCTGCTGGCGCTGGTCGGCCCCAACGGCGCCGGCAAGTCCACGCTGTTGCGCGCCGTTTCCGGGGACGTCACCGGAGCACCCGGTAAGGGGGAGCGGGACTCGGGCACGGTGCGCCTGTTCGACCGCCCGCTGGAGGAGTGGACCCCGCCCGAACTCGCGCTGCGCCGCGCCGTCCTGCCCCAGGAGGCCACGGTCGGCTTCCCGTTCTCCGTGCACGAGCTCGTCACCATGGGGCGGGCGCCCTGGGCCGGGCTGAGCACCCCCGATCAGGACGCCGCACTCGTGCGCGAGGCCATGGCGCGGGTCGGTGTCGAACAGCTCGCCGACCGACGTTTCCCCACGCTCTCCGGCGGCGAACGAGCCCGGGTGATGCTCGCCCGCGTATTGGCCCAGGACACCTCCCTGCTCCTGCTGGACGAACCCACCGCGGCGCTCGACATCCGCCACCAGGAACTCGTTCTGGGGATCGCGCGTACACTGGCGTCCCACGGTGGGGCGGTTATCGTGGTCCTGCACGATTTGGGGCTTGCGGCCGCGTACGCCCATCGTGTGGCGGTACTCTCCGGAGGACGGGTCGCAGCGCAGGGCACCCCCGCCGACGTCTTCACCGCGTCGTTGCTCAGCGCCGTGTACCGACACGAGGTCGAAGTACTGCCGCATCCGCGTACGGGGGTCCCGCTCGTCGTCCCACTCCGGTCACCCGGGTGCACACGAAAGCGTCCACAGGAGTAGGTCGTATTGGTGTCCACAACTGAACGGCAGTCGCGCGATGAGCCCCACCCCGAGAACGAGGAGCACCGCCCCCGCTCCTCCAGGGGCGGGAGGCGGCGCGCCCGCAAACCGAAGACCACCCCCGGTGACGTCGTCCGCGGTTTCGTACGGTTCTTCGGCGAGATCCTGCTGACCGCGGGTCTGCTGATGCTGTTCTACGCCGGTTACGAGGTGTACGGCTCCCAGTGGGAGACCGACCGCGAACAGCAGGGGCTGGCGGACGGGCTCGACGAGGCCTGGGCCGCCACGGAGGAGACCGTGCAGGGGCCCGACTCGGAGCCGCTGCCCGGCAGCGCCGACAGCCGCCTGTACGTTCCGAGCCTGGACCTGGACTGGGTCGTCGTCAACGGCACCGAGCCCGACGACATCCGCTACAGTCCCGGTCGCTACACCCAGTTCGACAGCGCACCCGGTGAGATGGGCAACTACGGCGTGGCCGCCCACCGCACCCCCGGCCTGTTCTGGGACCTCGACCTGCTCGACGAGGGCGACGTCATGGTCCTGGAGGACGGCGAGAACTTCTATACCTACGAGGTCTTCCGAGAGGAGACCGTGTTGCCCGAGGACTTCTGGGTGGTCACCCCCGACCCCTTCGAGGACGCCTCGGAAGAGGAACCCGGACGTGCGCTGCTCACCCTCACCACCTGCGCGCCCAAGCTCAACAACACGCACCGGCTCATCGTCTGGGCGGAACTGGCCGAGACCACGCCCAAGTCCGAGGGCATGCCGGAGTCCATCGCGCACATGGCGCCGGAAGCCTAGGGAGGGTTCACGAATGTACGGCCTGATCTGGCGCGTCCTGCCGGGACCATGGGCGTCGAAGTTCATCATGATGGTCGGCCTGCTCGCGGGTGCCGCCGCGCTGCTGTGGTTCTTCGCCTTCCCGGCGATCTCCCCCCACATGCCGTTCAACGACGGTGCGGTGGACACGTCGAACATCGGAGGTGAGGAGGCCCCCGCCGGCGTGCCCGGTGAGGACGCCGAATCCACCGGTGATGAGCTGGGAGGCGATCCCGGGGCCGACCCGGAAGCCGAAGAGGGCGGCGTTTAGGACACGAGGAAAGACAGCGGTTTCGACGCTGAAGAGGAACAACAGGGCGGCGCGGTGCACGGGCACCGTGCCGCCCGTCGTGAGGTGGTGGAATGGTGGGCCGCTGTGCGCGGCACCACTGCCGGGGCTCCATCTTCCGGACCGGGCAACCACTAACCTCTAGCAGGTGAGCAACGGGGGACGAGACGAATGACGGTGACGCAGACCTCGCAAGAGGATCGCCTGAGCGGCCTTCGGGCCTGGCAGAGGGAGGCCTTCGAGGAGTACTTCCGCAGGCAGCCGCGCGACTTCCTCGCGGTGGCCACCCCCGGCGCGGGCAAGACCACCTTCGCCCTCACCCTGGCCAGTGAGCTCCTCCAACGGCACGCAGTGCGTTCGATCACCATCGTCTGCCCCACCGAGCACCTCAAGAAGCAGTGGGCGGAGGCCGCGGCGCGGTTCGGGATCCCCATCGACCCCGAGTTCAAGAACGGGCAGGGCGCACTGGGGCGTCAGTACCTCGGTGCGGCCGTCACCTACGCGCAGGTGGCCGCGCACCCGATGTTGCACCGCAACCGCACCGAGGCGCGCAAGACCCTGGTGATCTTCGACGAGGTCCACCACGCCGGCGACGCCCTGTCCTGGGGCGAGGCGGCACGGGAGGCCTTCGACCCGGCCACCCGAAGGCTCTCACTGACCGGCACCCCGTTCCGCTCCGACATCAACCCCATCCCGTTCGTGGACTACGTCCAGGACGGTGCCGGGGTCAGACGTTGCTCGTGGGACTACAGCTACGGGTACGCGCCCGCGCTGGAGGACGGCGTGGTGCGCCCGGTCATCTTCATGGCCTACTCCGGTGAGATGCGCTGGCGGACCAAGGCCGGTGACGAACTCGCCGCACGCCTGGGCGAACCGCTCACCCAGGACGCGCTCTCCCAGGCCTGGCGGGCCGCGCTCGACCCCAAGGGCGACTGGATCAAGAAGGTCCTGCAGGCCGCCGACCGGCGCCTGACAGAGGTGCGCAAGACACACCCGGACGCCGGCGCGCTGGTCATCGCCAGCGACCACGAGAACGCCCGCGCCTATTCACGGATCCTGCGGCAGATCACCGGCAAGGGCGCCACCGTGGTGCTCTCCGACGACCCCACGGCCTCCAAGAAGATCTCCCGGTTCGCCGCCGGCGACGATCGTTGGATGGTCGCGGTGCGCATGGTCTCCGAAGGTGTGGACGTGCCCCGTCTGATGGTGGGCGTGTACGCCACCTCCACCAGCACCCCGCTGTTCTTCGCGCAGGCCATCGGGCGTTTCGTGCGGGTCCGCAAGCGTGGCGAGGTGGCGTCGGTGTTCCTGCCGTCGGTGCCCACGCTGTTGGAGTACGCGGGCGAGATGGAGCGCGAGCGCGACCACGTCCTGGACAAGACACCAGGTGACGACGAGTACCCGGAGGAGGACCTGCTCCGGGAGGCGAACAAGAAGAAGGACTCGCCGGACGCGGGGGAGGAGCTCCCGTTCGAGACGATGGAGTCCGCCGCCGAGTTCGACCGGGCGCTGTACGACGGCCTGGAGTACGGGGGCGGCGCCGCGGGGTCCAGTGAGGAGGAGGACTTCCTCGGGCTGCCCGGGCTGCTCGACCCCGACCAGGTCTCCCAGTTGTTGCGCAAGCGCAAGGCGGACCTGAAGGCGAGTGAGCTCAAGGCCAAGGGCAGGCAGGAACCGGAGGAGCCCAAGGGGCCCACCCACCAGATCCTGGCCGACCTGCGTCGCGAACTCAGTGGGTTGGTGGGGGCCTGGCACCATCGGACCGGAAAACCGCACGGTGCCATCCACAACGAGCTGCGGCGCGCCTGTGGTGGGCCGCCCGTCGCGCAGGCCACCCCGGATCAGATCCAGGAACGCATCGCCAAGCTGCGCGCCTGGGCCGTCGGGCAGAAATAGTCACTGACCAGTCGAATCGGGCAAATACTTCGCAACGCCGCGCAAGGCAGGCAAACTGTGGGCGATTGTGTCGCTACTGTGCGTGAGATGATTCGACGAAGCTCTCGCGGTGGCACAGCCGCGCTCTGGTCCGGACTGTCCCTTTGCGCGGTCACGTTGACCGGCCTGGTGGCGAGTACTTCTCCGGAGCCGACCACCCAGGGGGTGGCGGCTCCGGAGAACGTCTCGGCGGCCACGGTGGCGAACGAACCGTATTGCCCACCCGGCACGGAACCGGTCGCGGAGGCCGAACGCAGGGTCGCCGACCCGCACGCCGGACCCTCCGACGGTGTGGAGGTCACCCCGGAACAGGCCGCCGAGTACGAGGAAGGCCTCCGCCGGGCGATGGAACGGATCCGCGACCATGAGGCCGCCGCGCCCTACACCGTGCCCGTGGTCATGCACGTGATCTCCGCGAGCGACGGCAGCGGCGAGATCTCCGACGAACGCGTCGACGACCAGGTGGACGTGCTCAACCGGGCGTACCAGGGCGAGTACGCGAAGGGCTCGGAGGGCACCGACACCGGATTCCGCTTCGAGCTCGCCGACGTCACGCGGACCGAGAACGACACCTGGTTCCGCGACTTCGGAGAGCAGCGCGACGAGATCCGCGCCGAACTGCGCCAGGGCGGCCCCGAGACCCTGAACATCTACACCGCGGACCTGGGCAGCGGACTGCTGGGCTTCTCCACGTTCCCGCAGGACTACGCCGACAACCCCGACCAGGACGGGGTCGCGATCGCGCACGACACCCTGCCCGGCGGTGGCCGCGAGAAGTTCAACGAGGGGCACACCGGAACCCACGAGGTCGGTCACTGGCTGGGGTTGTTCCACACCTTCCAGAACGGTTGCGAGAGCCCGGGCGACTACGTCGACGACACCCCCTACGAACGCGAGGCCGCCTCCGGTTGCCCCGAGGGCCGGGACACCTGCCCCGAACGCGAGGGCGAGGACCCGGTCACCAACTTCATGAACTACAGCGACGACGCCTGCATGACCCACTTCACCAAGGGGCAGGCGGATCGCATGGCCGAGCACTGGGCCGCCTTCCGCGAGGGCGCGCCACAGGCCTGACCCGGGTTCGTGGCGTCACACCACCCGTGGCGCCACGAATCGCCACCTCAAAGGGCGAGTAGTCTGCGCAGGACCGTTTCCACCTCGAACAGGACGAGATCGTCGACACGACCGAACCGTCGTCCGAGCCGTTCGGGAGAGATCGAGCGCAGGTCCTCGCACTTGGCGTAGCTGAACGCTTTCAGTCCCGAGGAACCCGGCTCGATCTCCACATGGGTCCGACTTCCCCGGTGGGTTCGGGTCAACGGGACCGCCATGACCACGGGTGGGTGGGACTCCAACCAGAGTTGAGCGTTGACCAGGAGAACCGGACGGCGCATCCCTTGTTCGTGGCCGACCGGGTCTCCCAGGTCGGCCATGTGGATCTCGCCTCGCTTCACCAGGCTTCCTCTGCGGTCAGTTCGTCGTCCCCCGGGTCTGAGAGGTCGTCCTGGAGTGTCCGGTCATCGAGGCGGGCACGCCGGTCCTCCTTGGTGAGGCTCTCGTTGTACATGCGCACGTCGGACCAGAACTCCAACTCCTCGGCCTCGTCCAGTGCCTCTTCGATCGCGCGAGCCATGGTGACCCGGCGGTGTCTCGCCCTCTTGCTGATGCGCTCTCTCAGGGATCGTGGGACCTTGATCGTGGTATCCATGGAAGTCATACTGAAAGTATGCCTCAGGGATGGGGGCTTGGCCATAAGTCGGGCGGGGAGCGGGTGGTGCGCGCCGCTAGGCTTGAGACATGGCAGCCAACACGTACCTGACCGGGATCAAGCCCACCGGCGACTTCCACCTGGGCAACTACATCGGCGCGATCAAGCCCGCCCTCGCGGCCGCCGAGCGCTACGACACCTTCTACTTCATCGCCGACTATCACGCGCTCAACATCATCAAGGACGCGGACGAGCTTCGTCACAGCATCCGGTCGGGCGCTGCCACCTGGCTGGCCTGTGGGCTCGAGCCCGAGCGCACGGTCTTCTACCGCCAGTCCTCCATCCCCGAGACCTTCGAGCTCACCACCATCCTGAGCACCCTCACCCCCAAGGGGCTCATGAACCGCGCGCACGCCTACAAGGCCGTTCGGGACCGCAACACCGAGGCCGGCGTCACCGACCTCGACTCGGGCGTCAACATGGGGCTGTACAACTACCCCATCCTCATGGCCGCGGACATCCTCGTCATGGAGGGCACCCAGGTCCCCGTCGGCCGCGACCAGTCGCAGCACATCGAGTACACCGCCGACATCGCCGGGTACTTCAACCACCGCTTCGGGGACTCCTACAGCTTCCCGATCCCCAAGGGCGTCATCGACGACAGCGAAGCGAGCATCCTGCCCGGCACAGACGGCCGCAAGATGAGCAAGTCCTACGACAACCACATCCCGCTGTTCCTGTCGCAGAAGAAGCTCCGCAAGGCCATCAACCGGATCCCCACCGACTCCACCCCGGTGGAGGACCCCAAGGACCCGGATTCCTCGATCCCGTTCCAGCTGCTCACACACTTCGCCGACGCCGACAAGGTCGCCGACGTGCGCAAGCGTCTGGAAGCGGGCGGCATGGGCTGGGGCGACCTCAAGAAGGAACTGTTCGAGGCGGTCGACACCGAACTCGGCCCCAAGCGCGACCGCTACGAGGAGCTCATGGCCTCCGAGACCGAGCTCGACGACATCCTCGCCTCCGGCCTGGACCGCGCCCGTGAGCGCGCCCGCCGGGTCCTGAAGGACGTCCGCTCCGCCATCGGCATCGCCTAGGTCGAGCGCCGCGCCGGAGTCAAGAAGCGGCCGTGACCTCTCCGGTCACGGCCGCTTCGTCGTCAGGGCAGGGGCTCAACCGACCAGCGGCTCGCCCTCCAGCTCCACGCCGGCGGCGCGCAACCGCTCCAGCGCCGACTCGACCGTGGGCGCGGCCACGCCCGCGGTCAGACCGAGCAGCACCCGCGTCCGGAACCCCTCTTCCCGGGCGTCCAGCGCGGTGGCCCGCACACAGTGGTCGGTGGCGATGCCCACCACGTCCACCTCGTCCACGTTCCGTTCGCGCAACCACGCGACCAGGGTCGTCTCACCATCTCGCGCGGTCCCCTCGAAACCGCTGTAGGCCGCCGTGTACTGGCCCTTGCCGAAGATCTCCTCCGCCACCGAGGCGTCGAAGTCGGCGTGGAACTCCGCGCCGGGGGTACCGACCACGCAGTGCGGCGGCCAGGTGTCCACGAAGTCGGGGGTGTCGGAGAAGTGCGCCCCCGGGTCGATGTGGTGGTCACGGGTGGCCACCACGTGGTCGTAGCCACCGGCGCGGGAGTGCTCGGTGACGGCGGCCGCGGTACGCGCTCCGCCCTTCACACCGAGGCTGCCGCCCTCACAGAAGTCGTTCTGTACGTCCACCACGATGAGTGCCCTCGTCATGTCCGGCACCTCTCTTCCAGGATCGGGTCGGGTCTGGGACTTCAGTGGAAGATCGTCGGCAGCGAGGCGTCGCCGCGGGACATCCGCAGCGCCTGCTCCGGCAGTTCCGCCACGGTCGCCCGGTGGCGTTCACGGGCCTGGTGGACCGTCTCCCGGCCCACGATCTCCCCGTCGACGACCAGCGGCCGCAACAACGGACGGGTACCGACGACCTCGCCCGGGTCGTGCGGGTACACCTCCTCGGACACCGCGACGCCCTTGTCGTCCAATCGGCGCACCGACCACTTGCGGCCGCCCCGGCTCGGTTTGCCCACCGAACGCTTGGCGACCGGTTCCAGCGGGGCGTCGTCCGCCAGGCCGCGCGCCCGTGCCACCAGTTTGTACACCAGCGAGACGGTCGGGGCGCCGGAACCCGTGACCAGGGACGTTCCCACGCCATAGCCGTCCACCGGGGCCACGGCCAGAGCCTGGATGGAGTGCTCGTCGAGGTCGCCGGTGACCACGATCTCGGTGTCGGTGGCGCCGAGCCCGTCGAGTTGGGCGCGCACCCGGGACGCGGTCGCGCCCAGGTCACCGGAGTCGATCCGGACGGCTCCGAGCTCCTTGCCGGCCAACTCCACGGCGTGACGCACCGCGCGTTCGACGTCATAGGTGTCCACCAACAGGGTGGTGCCCATGCCCATGGATTCCAGCTGGGCCTTGAACGCGTGCTGTTCGCTGTCGTGCAGCAGGGTGAAGGCGTGCGCCGCGGTGCCGCCGGTCGGTACCCCGAACGAGCGTCCCGCCTCCAGGTTGGAAGAGGTCGCGAACCCGGCCACGTAGGCGGCGCGGGCCGCGGCCACGGCGGAGCGTTCGTGGGTGCGGCGGGACCCCATCTCGATGAGCGGGCGGTCGCCGGCCGCGACCGACATGCGGCTGGCCGCCGAGGCGATCGCGCTGTCGTGGTTGTAGACCGACAGGGCGAGGGTCTCCAGGATCACGGCCTCGGCGAACGTGGACTCCACCACGAGAATGGGGGAGCCGGGGAAGTAGGCCTCTCCCTCGCCGTAGCCCCAGACGTTGCCCGAGAAGCGGTAGTCGGCGAGCCACTCCAGGGTGGGCTCGTCCACGACACCGTGGTCGGACAGGAAGTCCAGTTCCGCACGGCCGAAGCGGAAGCGTTCCAGTAGGTCCAGGAAGCGCCCGGTGCCCGCCACGACGCCGTAACGACGGCCTTCGGGTAGGCGCCTGGCGAACATCTCGAACACCGACCTGCGTGCGGCGGCGCCGCTGTGCAGGGCGCCCTGGAGCATCGTCAGTTCATAGTGGTCGGTGAGCAGCGCACTGCTGCCGTCCTCTCTCATAGGAGCGAGCCTATTCGTTGAGGGTTGGAGCTTCGCAGCCGCCCCACCAGCCGGGGCAACAATACCCACTCGGTTGGTAGAGAAGAATGGGTGGGTACCCTGGAGCCATGCTGAGGATTGACCGCTCGATCTACGACCAGATCGTCGCACACGCCCGCCGCGACCACCCCGACGAGGCGTGTGGTGTCGTCGCCGGCCCCGAGGGCTCCGACCGCCCGGAGCGGTTCATCGAGATGCTCAACGCCGAACGGTCACCGACCTTCTACCGTTTCGACTCGATCGAGCAGCTCAAGGTCTGGCGTGGGATGGACGACCGCGACGAGGAACCCGTCGTGATCTACCACTCCCACACCGCGACCGAGGCCTACCCCTCGCGCACCGACATCGCCTACGCCTCCGAGCCGGGGGCCCACTACGTCCTCGTCTCCACCCGTGAGCCCGACACCGTCGAGTTCCGCTCCTACCGGATCGTCGACGGCGAGGTCACCGAGGAACCGGTGGAGATCACCGAGGGCGACGGCCGCCAGTAGGCTCCGCCACCGGCAGGGCTCCGTCCGGAATGAGGGCGGAGTGTCTCCTGTTGGACATGAACGCACAACTACGACCGCTAACGGAGTCACCTTCATGGCCATCGAGGTCCGCATCCCCACCATCCTGCGCAACCTGACCGACGACGCCAAGGTCGTCGAGGGGTCCGGCGCCACCCTCGGCGAGCTGTTCACCGACCTGGACAGCCGTCACCCCGGCATCGCCGAGCGTCTGGTGGAGAACGGCAAGCTGCGCCGCTTCATCAACGTCTACCTCAACGACGAGGACGTCCGATTCGTCGGTGGGCTCGAAGCGAAGCTCTCCGACGGCGACAACGTGACCGTCCTGCCCGCCGTCGCCGGCGGAAGCCGCTAAGGACGGCCATGCGCTACGACTCCCTACTCGACTCCCTCGGCGGCACGCCGCTCGTCGGCCTGCCCCGACTCTCGCCCTCGCCGAGGGTGCGGCTGTGGGCGAAGCTGGAGGACCGCAACCCCACCGGTTCGATCAAGGATCGCGCGGCGTTCTTCATGATCGAGCAGGCCGAGAAGGACGGGTTGCTCTCCCCGGGGTGCACGATCCTGGAGCCGACGTCGGGGAACACCGGCATCTCGCTGGCCATGGTCGCCAAACTGCGCGGCTACCGCATGGTCTGCGTCATGCCGGAGAACACCTCCGCCGAGCGCAAGCAGTTGCTCGCCATGTGGGGCGCCGAGGTCCACTTCTCCGAGGCCGCGGGCGGGTCCAATGAGGCCGTCCGCGTCGCCAAGGAGATGGCCGCGGCCAACCCCGACTGGGTGATGCTGTACCAGTACGGCAACCCGGCCAACGCTCGCGCCCACTACGAGACGACCGGGCCCGAACTGCTGGCCGACCTGCCGGAGATCACCCACTTCGTGGCGGGGCTCGGTACGACCGGAACCCTCATGGGGGTGGGGCGCTACCTGCGCGAGCACAAGCCCGACATTCAGATCGTCGCCGCCGAACCCCGGTACGGCGAACTCGTCTACGGGCTGCGCAACATCGACGAGGGGTTCGTCCCCGAGCTCTATGACGAGTCGGTGCTCACCACCCGTTTCTCCGTCCCCTCCGATGCCGCGCTCAAGCGGACCAGGGAACTCCTGGCCAAGGAGGGCATCTTCGCGGGGGTCTCCACGGGCGGCGCCCTGCACGCCGCCCTGGGGATGGCCCGCAAGGCCGAAAGGGAGGGGCGGTCCGCCGACATCGCGTTCGTCATCGCCGACGCCGGATGGAAGTATCTGTCCACCGGCGCCTACGAGGGGACCCTCGAAGAGGCGGAGGAGCGCCTGGACGGCCAGCTCTGGGCCTGATCCGAGCTTCGTGACGGAGACCGGTCGCTGCTGCGGCCGGTCTCCTGTCTTATTCGGGCAAAACGGTCATCTCTGATCAATTGGTGTGAAAAATTCACACGTGACCGAGGTCGCCTGAGATGCGGGACACATTTTGTACCACCAGGGCGGTCATTGGGGTACACCCGTAACAAGGGCACATCCGCAGAACCAGCCGCCACCCGCACTCCCCGCGCACAGCCACTCAGGGGCCACGGAGACAGAGCGGCCGACCGAGAAGGCGACGACGACGTGCGACTCACGATTATCGGGTCCTCCGGGAGTTTCCCCGGGCCGGACAGCCCGGCCTCCTGTTACCTGGTCGAGGCCGGTGGATACCGCCTGCTTCTGGACCTTGGCAACGGCGCCCTGGGCGCCCTCCAGCGCTACACGGACCTCTACTCCATCGACGCCGTGTACCTCAGTCACCTGCACACCGACCACTGCGCCGACATGTGCGCCTACTGGGTCGCCCGCATGTACTCGCCCGACGGAGCCAAGCCGCGCATCCCCGTCTACGGACCCGTCGGGGTCTCCGACCGCCTCGCCCAGATCTACGGGCTGGACCCCGACCCCGGCATGACCGAGGTCTTCGACTTCCACGAACTGACCCCCGGCGAGTTCCGCATCGGCCCGATGACCGCCCGCGTGGACAGGGTCAACCACCCCGTCGACGCCTTCGGCATCCGGCTCGAACACGAGGGCGCCTCCCTCGCCTACTCCGGGGACACCGGCTCGTGCGATTCCCTGATCGACCTGGCCCGCGGAGTCGACCTCTTCCTCTGTGAGGCCGCCTTCCACGACCACCTCGAACACCCCAAGGACATGCACTTGACCGGTAGCGAGGCCGGCGACCACGCCGACCGGGCCGGGGTCCGCAAACTCCTGCTCACCCACCTGGTGCCCTGGAACGACGACGACGTCACCATGTCCGAGGCCCGTTCCACCTTCGCCGGCGACATCGAACTCGCCCGAGGCGGACAGGTCCACCGGATCGGCGACTGAGCGGCTGAGCGACTGAGCGGCGGCCGAGCCACGAGGTGGTCCGACCGGAGATACGCTCATGACCATGGCTCGACCTGACGGACGCGTTCCGACCCAACTTCGCCCTGTGACCATCACCCGCAACTGGCTCCGCCAAGCGGAAGGTTCCGCGCTCATCGAGTTCGGAGACACCCGTGTGCTCTGCGCGGCCACCGTCGAGGACGGTGTGCCCCGCTGGCGGAGGGGGACCGGCGAGGGGTGGGTCACCGCCGAGTACGCCATGCTTCCGCGCGCCACCGACACCCGTGGTGCCCGGGAGTCCGTGCGCGGCAAGATCGGCGGACGTACCCACGAGATCTCGCGATTGATCGGCCGCTCCCTGCGCGCCGTCGTCGACTTCAAGGCGATGGGCGAACACACCATCACCCTGGACTGCGACGTGCTCCAAGCCGACGGTGGAACCCGCACCGCGGCGATCACCGGTGCCTACGTGGCCCTCGCCGACGCGATGAAGTACCTGCGCAAGAAGCGCAAGCTCAAGACCAACCCGCTCATCGGCTCGCTCTCAGCGGTGAGCGTCGGCGTGGTGCAGGGGCAGCCCAGGCTGGACCTGAACTACCTGGAGGACTCCGTCGCCGACACCGACATGAACGTCGTGATCACCGGTGACGGCAAGTTCATCGAGGTGCAGGGCACCGCGGAGGGACAGGGTGCGGCGTTCGACCGCGAACTCCTCGACAAGCTGCTCGACCTCGCCACCAACGGTTGCGGGGAGCTGTCCGCGATCCAGAAGAAGAGCCTGTCCGAGTAGGTCCGGAGGAGTTGACCGTGAAGATCGTGTTGGCCACGCGCAACGCGAAGAAGGTGCCGGAGATGCGCGCCATCCTCGCCGAGGCGGGCGTGAAGGCCGAGGTCCTCGCCCTGGACGCGTTCCCCGACGCACCCGAGGTACCCGAGACCGAGGCGACCTTCGTCGGAAACGCCCGACTGAAGGCGAGGGCGATCGCGGCGCACACCGGTCTGCCCGCGGTGGCCGACGACTCCGGGTTGAGCGTGGACGAACTGCGGGGGATGCCGGGTGTCCTCTCCGCCCGATGGTCCGGCCGTTTCGGTGCGCGGAACCAGGACCGGGCCAACCTGGAACTGGTCCTGGACCAGCTCGCCGATACCCCGCGGGAGCGCCGAGGCGCCCGGTTCGTGTGCGCGGCCGTGCTGGTGATGCCCGACGGGACCGAGCGGTCGGCCGAAGGTGTTCTGAGTGGACACCTGGTCGGGGAACCCCGAGGAGAGAACGGGTTCGGCTATGACCCGGTCTTCGTCCCCGAGGGCCACGATCGGACCACGGCGGAGCTGACCGCCGAGGAGAAGAACGCGATCAGCCACCGGGGCATCGCCTTCCGCGCCTTGGCCGAAGAACTGGCCGCACTGGTGTGACCGGGGTGGGACGGGTCGGTTTCGGTCCGTCCCACCCCGGATCAAACCCAGGGCACGGAAAAATCTTGACACCGGGGTTTGCCGGTCCGGGACCAGGGGCAGGATGGTTCATGCCTGACAAGCAAGCCGATCCAAGACCCCGGACCCGACGTCGACGTACGGTGTCACCAGGATCGACGGCGTCATCAGGGCCGACAGCGTCATCAAGGTCGGAAGGCCCGGACACATCGGGGATCTCCCCACCGGACCGGGCCGATTTGACGTCACCGAGACAGTTACCTAGACTCAGCGAGTCGCTGCGGGACGGAGAGCGCAGAACCTTCTGGTTCGCGCTCGGCACCGGACCGCGATCACAGACATCCTCTTCAAAGCAGCCTGGTTCGAGCGGTGCTCGGAGCATGTAAACTCGA
>NZ_JBEYLC010000098.1:0-14531 GCF_040635885.1 Nocardiopsis sp. NPDC006832
CTTCGTCTACGGAACGCTTGCCCCGGGTAGGCCCAACGAGCATGTCTTGGCGGACGTCCCCGGCGTATGGGAACCGGCGACGGTCCGGGGAGAGCTGGTCCAGCAGGGCTGGGGCGCGGCGGCCGGGTATCCGGGCATCGTGCTGGACGACTCCGGCCCCGAGGTCCACGGCTTCGTGTTCGGCTCGGAGGAGCTGGGCCGTCACTGGAAGCGCCTCGACGACTTCGAGGGTGATGAGTACAGGCGGGTCCTGGCCCCGGTCCGGCTGAGTGGTGGAGAAGACAGCGGAGCCGGGGAAACGGTGCGGGCGAACGTCTACGCCCTGCGCCGGGCCTCGGGCGGCTGAGGCCCGGCGCGAACGAGTGGGTCAGCCTCGGTGCGGCGGGGTGCCGCGCCGGGTGTCGATCCACAGCACCTGTGGGTCGTGGTCGCTGACCTGGTCGTGGAACTCGGAGTTGATCCGAACGACCTCGTAGTCGACCCGGCCGGCCAGGGCCTCGTTCACCAGGATGTGATCGAGGGCCTGTGAATTGCCGTCGAAGACATAGTTGTAACCCTCGGTCGGCTCCAGCAGGTCCACCATCGGGTTGGTGAGCGCGCCGTCGCCGGTGAGGACGTCCAGGGTGTGGGAGAACTGGAAGTCGTTCAGGTCGCCCATCACCACCAGGTTCGCGTCGGGATCCACCGCCAGGAGCTCGTCGGCGAACTCCCGGACCAGCTCTGCTTGGGCGCCCCGCTGCACCTCGCTGGACCGGTTCGGCGGCTGCTGGACCCCGTGCAGGGCTTCGTCGCCGCCCTTGGAGTTGAAGTGGTTGGTGACCACGTACACGTCGCGGTTGAGGGCCCGGAAGTGGCCGACCAGGGGTTTGCGGCTCTCCTCCCAGGCCTCGTCCTCGGGGCTGACGCGGCCCGGGGACACCGAAAGTTCGGCCCCGTCCTCACCCTCGACGACCTCCACGGCGGTGGTGGCGTCGCCGCCCGCCACGTCCACGAACCGGGCCCGGTCCGGGTTGAAGAGGAACGCGTTGCGGATGTTGCCGCCGGGCACGCCGCCGTCCTGTTTGTCCTCCGGGCTGATCTGGCGCCACTCGTAGGCGGGGCCACCGGCGGCGGCGATCGCGTCGACGAGTCGGTCCAGGGTGAGGCCGGCGTCGACCACGCCGTCGTCCGTCTCACCGCTGTCGTCCTGGATCTCCTCCAGGCCGACGATGTCGGGTGAACCGACGTACTCCACGAACCCCTCGGCGAGGGCGTCGAAGTCCGTCTGGTCGTCGGTACCACCGAGGTTCTCGACGTTGTAGGTGGCCACGGAGACCTCGTGCCGCTCGGTCTCGCGGACCGACCGCCGCTCCAGGTCACCCGTGGCGTGCCCGCCCAGGGTGGTGGCGCGGATGAGGTGACCACCGAACCGGCTGTAGTACACGGGCCCCTCGGTGACCCCGGTGAGGGTGTCGCCGACGTTCGCGTCCGGGAAGGGACGTTCCGCGTGGTCGATCAGCGACTCGATCTTCACCCGGCCGCTGTTGGGGTCGTCGTAGGAGCCGTAGTGGGCGCCGCCGTTCGCCGTGGCGTTCTCGTCAGGTCGCGTGGTCACCCACAGGGCGTCGTAGCCGTCGGTGGGCGCGATGACGGGGGCGTCCTCCACCCGGACCCGCATGTGCTCGTGCGCGGCCCAGAAGTCGAGGGCGTAGGCGTCGGGTTCCAGTTCCAGTTCGGAGATGTCACCGCCGGGCGCGGGCGCGTAGGCCCCGGGGACGGTGTCCTCTTCCAGCAGAACCGACTCGGGTAGCGCGTTGCCGCTGGAAACGACGTTCCAGGACGCCTGGTCGAGCTGGGTGATGGTCTGGGCGCCCTCCTGTTGGGCGTACTCGCTCACCCGCCCGGAGACCAGGACCTCGTCACCGACCTCGACGTCGGGGGTGGTGGACCCGGTGAAAACGAACAGCGCTTCGCTGGTGCGGGGGTCGTCGTCGCCTTCGGGGTCCTGGAACCAGAAGCCCTGTGCGCTGCCGAATCCGGCGATGGCGGTGACCACACCGGGCAGGCCGACGACCTCCTCGTCCACCAGGGGTGAGGTCCGGGTGGTGCCTTGGACGTCGTGGACGCGTAGGTCGCCCGGTTCGGCCGGCGCCTGTTCACCATCGGCCAGGGCGGGCACCGCGGCGACCAGTCCGGCACCCAGGGCCATGGCGGCGAGGACGACGCCGGTGGTTCGGTAGGGGGTTGGGGACACGCCTGCATCTCCGGTGGTGTCGGGGGTGTGGGGATTTTGTGCCGGCTCATCATCACCCTCGGGGGTGTCCGCTCGAAAGAGTGGGCGTGAAAAGAAGACGAAGTGCGATCCGATTGTGGTGATCCCATGACAAAGCGTCGCCCCGAACCTGGTGTGATCCTCCAAGTCCGGGGCGTTCCCGCCGATCTGGCCCCTTCGGCTACCCGACGATCCCGGTGCGGCCCGCGTTGCCCAGGTGGACCAGGTACTCTTCCGGGTTCAGCGGGTTGCCGTCGGTGCGGGTCCGACGAGGCGCGCGCCCCCGCACCGGCCGGTCTCCCCCGGGCCGGGTCCACCACACGCCCTCGCCTCGGGAGAGCCCCGAAAGCCGGGTCCGGAAGGTGTCGGTGCCGCGGACCGGGATCTCACCGGTCACCCGCCACCCCTCGGCGGTGCGGACCGAGTCCCGCACCCGCGCCCCGCAGGCGTGCAGGTGGGAGACGGCCGCGCTCAGCGCGTCATCCGGGACCTCCAGTTCGAACTCGCGCACGGGTTCGTGTACGCGGGTGCCCGCGGCGTCGAGCGCGCGCATCAGCACCATCGGGGTGAGCAGCCGGAAGTGCGCCGCCTCCGTCAGCGGTGCGATGTAGCCGCTGCGGACCAGCGTGACCACGCAATCGGTCACCGGCCACCCGTACAGCCCCTGCCGGAGGGTGTCGCGCACGCTGTCCTCGACCGCGTGGTCGTAGGCGGCGAGCAGGGCGCCCAGCTCCGTCTCCCGACGGAACACCACTCCGCTTCCCTCCTCCCCCGGATCCACCCGCAGACCGACCGTGACCGGGCCCCCGATCTCCCGTGCGAGGTCGATCGGCTCGATCGCCGTACCGGAGCCGGACGGGCGTTCGGTGTGCACCACGCTGCTGGGCGCGAAGACCGCCTCGACCCCGAAGTCGTCGGCCAGGGTGGCGGCGACGACCTCCTTCTGGACCTCTCCGTGGAGCAGAACCGAGAGCCCCTCCCCCGGCACCGTGCGCAGCCGGATCAGCGGATCCTGGTCCGAGAGCGCGGTGAGCGCCGCGTGGAGGCGGATCGAGTCTTGCGGACGCACCGGGCGGACGACGGACTCCAGCGCGGGGTCGGCCAGGCTCACCGGCACGGTCGGCGGACCCATCCGGTCGCCCACCCGCAGCCCGGGCAGGCCGCGGATCCGGCCGATACCGCCCGCGGTCAGGGAACGACCCCGCTCACCCTCCGAACCGGCCACCTCCAGGTAGGTGATGCGGCCCTGGTGGGGTTCGCCGTCGGCGGGGTCGGCCCGTTCGAACCGAACCCGGTCCCGGGGGGCCAGGCGCCCGGAGAACAGCCGCAGGTATCCGGTCTTCTCCCCCGAAGCCGAACGCTCGATCGCGAACACGGTCCCGTGTGGCTCCTCGGAGCCGTCGGTCCGAACCGTGGCGGGCAACAGCTCGGTGAGGGCCGCCGTCAACTCGGGAATTCCCGCGCCGGTGACCGCCGATCCGGACAGCACCGGGTACAGAAGCCCGCGTCCAACCTGGTCGCGGACGTTCTCCCGCAGCGCGTCGCCCAGCGGTGGGGGACGATCGTCGACCAGCGCCGCCAAGAGGGTGTCGTCCTCCTCCGCGAGCAGTTCCGCGGCCCGCTCCGCCAGCCCCGGATCGTCCCAGTGGCACGACAGGGTACGCGCCCCTCGGGTCCCCGGTTCACGCACGGTGTCCAAGGCCAGGACGCGGTCGGTGAGGCGACGCCGGACCTGGTCGAGGACACGCTCGGGGTCGGCCCCGCCGCGGTCGGTCTTGTTGACGAAGAGCAGCACCGGCAGGCGCATCCGACGCAGGACGCGCATGAGCAGGCGGGTGTGCGGCTGTACCCCCTCGACGGCGGACAGCACGAGTACCGCGCCGTCGAGTACCGACAGGGCGCGCTCGACCTCGGCGACGAAGTCGGCGTGACCGGGGGTGTCGATCAGGTTGACCCGGGTGGCACCGATCCGGAAGGGCGCCACGGCGGTGCGTACGGTGATGCCGCGTTCGCGTTCGATCCGGCCGGTGTCGGTCCGGGTGTCGCCGGAGTCGACGCTGCCGAGCCGGTGAATGGCACCGGCGTCGAAGAGCAGACGCTCGGTGAGACTGGTCTTACCCGCGTCGACGTGCGCGAGGATTCCGATGTTCAGGGTGGTCAAATGCGGTTCCCAGCAGGGTTTCGATCCGGAAGATGGGTTCGAGAACTCCATAGGAACGCCGCATGCCGTGACCTCTCTGTTGTCGGTGCTGGTCAGGACGATGATGGACGGCGGAAGCGGGACACGCAAGGGGATTTCCCGCGTGCCCCGCCCTGTCGATCCCACACGGTCACAGGCGGGGGTCGACCGGTTCGGTCTCCAGCGCCAGCAGCGCGAAGACCGGCTCGTGCACCCGCCACAGCGGTTCGCCCGCCGCCAGCCGGGACAGGGCCGTCAGCCCGAGCTTGTGCTCGCGCATGGCCAGTCCCGCCTTGCGGCCGAGCCTGCGGTCCTTGAGCACCGCGATCCGTTCGGGGTCGGTGTAGTCGGCCCCGTAGATGATCCTCAGGTATTCGGGTCCGCGCACCTTCAGCCCCGGCTGCGCCAGTCCCTTGCGGGCCATGGCCCGTGCCCCGAGCAGCGGCTTGACCACCATGCCCTCACCACCGACGTCGACCATCTCCCGCCACCACCCGGCGGCGGCCTCGCGGGCGTCGCCGTCGGTGGTGTCCACGACCCGGTAACGGGTGCGGTGGATCATCGGGTGGGCGTCGGCGAGCTGTTCGGCCACGCTCATGTGCCAGAGGTGGTCGGCCTCGGTGTACTCGCGCCCCTCGGTGGCCAGCAGCATGAACGGGGCGAACCGCAGGCCCTTCACCCCGTCGGTCTCCCAGGTGTAGCGGCGGTAGACGTCGCTGAACGCCGCCATCTGCCCGGTGCGGCGTTCGATGGTCGCGGCGAGCCCGGAGACGTCCACCCCGCGTTCGGCCGCGGCGGCCAGCGCGGCGCCGGCGGCCGGCAGCGAGGCCCTCGCCGCGGCGCCCACCGACGCGTACTGGTCACGGATGAGCGAGCCGGCCTTGGCCGACCAGGGCAGCATTTCTCCGTCCAGGGCGACCCAGTCGGTACCGAGCTTGTCCCACAGGCCGGCGTCGGAGACCGCGCGACGCAGTTCGTCGACCATCGTCCGCTGGAGGTCGGCGTCCTTGAAGAAGGGCCGGCCGGTGCGGGTGAAGACGGTGCCGAGTTCCCCGGGGACGAAGCGCCGTTCGGCGGCGGCCTCGTCCCGGCACAGCACCGCCACGGCCCGCGAGCCCATGTGTTTCTCCTCGCAGATCACCTGACCGATGCCGGAGGAACGGAAGGACTCGAAGGCCTCGGCGGGGTGTTCCAGCAGGCCCGGGTCGGCCGCGGTGGGCGCGGGCGCCATCGTGGGCGGCAGGTACACCAGCCACCTCGGGTCGACGGCGAAGCGGCTCATGACCTCCAGCGCGGCCATGGCGCTCTCCGCGTTCGCCCGTACGACGCCGTCGTCGGTGTCGACGAACAGGCCGGCGTGGAGGTCGCCCATGCCGAGGTCGGTGATGTCGACGGCCTGACCGGCGTTCCGGTCGTTGTCCCTCGACGTCTCCTCCGCCAGCGGTCGTACCGGTTCGTACCAGACCTGTTCTGCGTCCACGTCCACGATCTCGCGCTCCGGGTAGCGCAGCGCGGTGAGACGCCCACCGAACACGCAGCCGGTGTCCAGGCAGATGGTGTTGTTGAGCCATTCGGCCTTGTTGGTGGGTACGTGCCCGTACACGACCGCGGCCCTGCCCCGGTAGTCGCGTGCCCAGGGCAGGCGTACCGGCAGGCCGAACTCATCGGTCTCCCCGGTGGTCTCGCCGTACAGGGCGAAGGAGCGGACCCGCCCGGAGGCACGCCCGTGGTACTCCTCCTTGAGCCCGGCGTGGGCGATCACCAGCTTCCCGTCGTCCAGGACGAGGTGGCTGACGAGGCCGTCGCAGAACTCCAGGACCCGCTCGCGGAACTCCTCGCTCTCGCGCCCCAGTTGTTCGACGGTCTCGGCCAGACCGTGGGTGAGCTTGCCCGCGCCCTTGCGCATGTAGCGGACCAGCTTGTTCTCGTGGTTGCCGGGCACACAGAGGGCGTCGCCGTCGGCGACCATCCCCATGACCAGGCGCAGCACGCCGGGGCTGTCCGGTCCACGGTCGACGAGGTCGCCGACGAACACGGCCGTGCGCCCCTCGGGGTGGTGCGCGCCCACGGGCCGTCCCTGGTCGTCGCGTCGTATCTCGTAGCCGAGGTCGCCGAGCAGGGACTCCAGCTCGGAGCGGCAGCCATGGATGTCACCGAGGATGTCGAAGGGCCCGGTGAGTTCGGTCCGGTCCGGCCAGGGGCGTTCCAGTTCGATCCGGGCGGCGTCGATCTCCTCCTGACCCTTGAGGACGTACACCTTGCGCACGCCCTCGCGTGCCATGCGCTTGAACCCGTCGCGCAGGTCCCGGCGCTGTCGGCGTACGACGTGGTCGCCGAAGTCGCGTTCCGGTCGGGAACGGTTGCGCGCCACGGCCACGGACTCGGGTACGTCCAACACGATCGCGGTGGTCAGGACGTTGTTGTCCTTGGCGATGCGAATGAGCTGCTCGCGGGCCTTGCGCTGGACGTTGGTGGCGTCCACGACAGTGAGCAGTCCACGCCGCAGCCGGATGTCCACGATCGTGTTCAGCAGCGCGAACGCGTCGGCGGTGGCGGTCTGGTCGTTCTCGTCGTCGCTGACCATGCCGCGGCAGAAGTCGGAGCCGATCACCTGGGTGGGCTCGAAGTGCTCGGCGGCGAAGGTCGATTTTCCCGACCCGGAGACCCCGACCAGCAGGACGAGCCCCATCCGGGGCACGCGGAGGTTCGTCTCGGTCATCCGGTGAAGACCCCCATCTGTGTCGGTGCCCCGGTCTCGGGGTGTTCGTCGCCGACCGGCAGGTACCGGACGGTGTAGCCGTACTGTTCGGCGACCCGGTCGGCCCACGCCGCGAACTCGGTGCGGGTCCACTCGAAGCGGTGGTCGGCGTGGCGGAAGGATCCGTCGGTCAGGCCCTCGTAGTGGCGGTTGTACTCGACGTTGGGTGTGGTGACCACGACGACACGGGGCGCGGTGTCACCGAAGACGACGTCCTCCATGGCGGGCAGCCTGGAGGGGTCGAGGTGTTCGACGACCTCCATGAGGACGGCGGCGTCGTGGCCGTGGAAGCGTTCGTCCCGGTAGACCACGGAGCCGAGTAGCAGCTCGGGCCGGGGCCTTCGGTCGGATCGGCCCGCGGCCGCGTCGGCGAACAGCGGCCTGTGGCCACGGCCTCCGCCCGGGTCGCACCCCTTGCAGAGCTTGCGGTGGGCGATCTCCAGACCGCCCAGGTGGACGTCCACCCCGGTGATCCGCTCCAGGTTCCGGTGCCGGACCAGCCGCTCCAGCAGCTTTCCGCCGCCACAGCCCAGGTCGATGACGCTGGAGACGTGCTCGGACTCCAGGATCGTCTCGATCGCGTCCGCCCGCCGATCGGCCAGGGACGGCTCACGTTCCTCGACCACCGGGTCGACGACGTCCTCCTGGGGCTCCTCGTGTTCGGTCAGGCGGGCCAGGGCGGTGCGAACGTACCGATCCCGGCGGGCGAGGTAGCGCCGGGTGATCCACTCGCGTTCGGGGTGCTCGGCGAGCCATCCCGCGCCGTCCTCGGCTTCGACCCCGTCCACGGGGGCGCCGCCGGCGCGCAACAGTTTGTCGATCTCGGTGGAGTCCACCCAGTAGTGCCTGTTGCCGCCCTCCATCGCGGGCAGCAGCACGTACAGGTGGCTGAGGGCGTCGGACAGCCGCAGGGTGCCGGTCAGGGTGAGTGACAGGTAGTGGGAGTCACCCCAGCCGGGCAACCCGGGGTCCAGTGGCACCGGTTCGGCGCGCACCGTCCAGCCGAGCGGCTCGAACAGGGCACGGGCCCGCTCCGGCCCCGATCGACACGGCACCGCGGGCAGGCGAAGCTCCAGTGGGATGGGCGTGGCGGCCAGTTCGGGGCGCCCCTCGCACACACCACGGATCGCGGTCCGTAGCACCCTGCCCAGCGCCACCGTGAACAGCGACGACGAGGCGTAGGGGCGGTCGTTGACGTACTGGGCCAGGGCGAAGTCGGGGGTGCTCACCGACGTGCGCGTGCGCAGCAGCGCCCGCGGGTCGACTTCCAGCAACAGCGCGGCCGTGCAGCGTTCCTCGGTGGCTTCGGGGTAGAAGACGTGCGCCGTCCCGAAGGACTGCTCGAAGCTCTGCGCCTTGTCGGGATGTTTGTGGAGCAGGTATCCGAGGTCTGTCGCCGGGCGGGCCGTGGTCGTGATCGTCAGTAGCACCCATGCATTGTGGCGGACCGCCGCACCTGGTCACCAGTGCTTTTCATCCCGCTTCGGCGTCGGCCTCGGGGGCCTGGCGCGGATCCACGCCCAGTTCGGCCATGGCCCGGGCGATCTCCGCGCGGGCAGGCCCGAAGAAGGACCAGGGGATCTCGTTGTAGAACCGGCCGACCGCGCCCAGGTGCCAGCGCGCCGGATCGGACTCACCCGACCGATGGAACGCCCACGCGAACAGGTGGTGCGCCTGCACGTCGCGCACGTGCGGAACCCCGGCCGACACCCACGCCCGAGCGAGCCGGAAGAGCTCGCGGACCCCCTCACCGTGCAGCCGGCCCAGGCTCATGGACACGATGTAGGGGCTCTTGCCCTCCTCGATCAACCGGCGCTGTTCCCCACGCAGGTACTCGGCGTGGGCCAGGGCCAACACCGCCGGGAGCGGGCTGCCCTCGGGCGCGGTGTCGGCCGCCGCGCCCGCCGCGGCGAACATCTCCTCCACCGACCCGCCTCGGCTCGGGGCCAGGGCCCGGACCCGGGTCATGTGGGCGGGCACCAGGTGGGGCGCGCGAGCGTGCGCCTCGGTCCAGGAGCGTTCGCGTTCGGACCGGTCCCCGAGCCCCATGGCCACGGTCTGCAACGCGGCCCAGGGGGCGGCGTCGTCGGGGTTGAGCCGGGCGGACTCGGCCAGGGGCACGCGCGCCTCGTGCAGCGCGGCCTCCACCGCCTTGTGTTCGGCGGTCCCTCCCGACGGCAACGACATGGCACGGGCCAACAGGGCGTGCCCCAGCCACAGCAGCGTGTCGGCGGGGTCCGCGCCCTCCTCCACCAGTCCGGCCACCTCGTCGGGCCGGTCCAGAGCGGACCGGCCCAGGGCTTCGGCCTGGTGGGAGCGGGCCTCGGGGTCGTCTCGGGTCTCCAGCAGGAGCGAGGCGCCCACCTCGACGTCTCCTTGGCGGACCGCGGCGCAGCCGGCGCGCAGCAGCGGGTCCGTGCCAAGGGACGCCGAGACCAGGGCCCCTTCGAGGTCGGTGCCGCCGAGCACCTTGGAGGGTTTCCGTCCGAATCGCCACATGCCTGCCATGTCAGCGAGGTTAGGTCATGGACCGGTCGGCCTTCTCCTGCGTCTCCTCCGTCTCGACGTCGGTACCCGGCCGCGGTTGTCCCAGCGGCGCGACCAGACCCTTGGCCTTGTCCCGACGGTGGTTGATCACCTGCAGGACGATGAGCGCGGTACAGGCGGCGCTGCCGGCCAGCACGAACCAGTGCGAGGCCACGTGGACCGACAGCAACGACTCCGTCCATCCGGTCCACTCGGGGGCGATGAGGACCAGGGCCGCGGACAGACCGAAGGCGATCCGTTCGCCGATCATGGTGCGGCGCAGGAACCAACCCTCGATGGCTATGGCTCCGGCCGCCAGTGCGGCCGACCCCGTGACGATCGCGATCACCAGGTCGAGAACGGGACCGTCGACCTCCATGAGCGCCGAGTAGGCCATGAGCAGCGGGATCAGGTAGAGGCCCTTGGCGAACTTCCACGCGGACACACCCGAACGCATCGGCTTGGAGTCGGCGATGCCCGCCGCCGCGAACGCCGCGAAGGCCACCGGAGGGGTCACGTTGGAGTCCTGGCTGAGCCAGTACACGATCATGTGCGCGACGATGAGCGCCAGGCCCAGCTGTTCCAGCGCCGGGCCGGCCAGGATGACCAGAACCACGTAGGAGGCGGTCACCGGCAGGCCGATACCCATGATCAGGGAGGCCAGCGCGACCATCACCAGGGTCATGAACAGGTTCCCGGCGAAGGCGTTGACCAGCACGTCGGAGAAGACCAGACCGAGGCCGGTGAGGCCGACCACCCCGACGATGACCCCCGCGACGGCGCACGCCACCGACACCGGCAGGGTACTGCGGGCGGCCATGACGAACACCTCCAGGAAGTCCTGGACGCTCAGGCGGCTGCCCGCGCGCAGCATGGCCACGACCAACAGGGCGCCACAGGCCGCCAGGCCCGCCTGTGTGGGCGGCACGTAGTTGAGCAGCAGCACGATGAGCAGGACCAACGGGGCCAGGAAGTGCCAGCCCGCGCGCATCACGATCGCGAAGGCGGGGACGTCCTCCTTCTTCATCGTCCCGACGTTGTGCTTGCGGGCGAGGATGTCCACGAACAGGAACATCAGCGCGAAGTACATGATCGCGGGGATGATCGCGACCTTGACGATGTCGGCGTAGGGGATGCCCAACCGCTCGGCCATGAGGAACGCGCCCGCGCCCATGATGGGCGGCAGGATCTGGCCACCGGTGGACGCCGCGGCCTCCACGCCCGCCGCGTCGTGCTTCTTGTAGCCGACCCTCTTCATCAACGGGATCGTGAACGGGCCGGTGGTGACCACGTTGGCGATGGCGCTGCCCGAGACCGAACCCATCAGGGCGCTGCCCAGTACCGCGCCCTTGGCGGGACCGCCGACCATCCGCCCGGTCAGGACGTAGGCCAGTCCGACGAAGAAGTTGCCGCCGCCGGTCTTGGACAGCAGCGCGCCGAACAGGATGAACACGAACACGAAGGTGACCACGACCCCGAGCGTCAGCCCGTAGATGCCGTCGTTGCCCAGGTAGGTGTGGGTGGCGATGCGCTCGTAGGTGGCCCCCGAGTGACCGAACCGGCCGGGGATCATCGGGCCGATCCACGCGTAGTACAGGAAGCCCGCCACGAGGATCACCATGACCAGACCGACCGAGCGGCGGGTGGCCTCCAACAGGATCACGATCGCGAGCGCGCCCATGATCCAGTCCAGTTCGGTGTAGGCCCCCGCGCGACGGGCCAGTTCGGACTGGAAGACGATCGGATAGAGGCTGACCACGACTGTGCCCACGACCATGACCAGGTCGACCACCGCGCCGATCACGAACAGGACCGGGTTGCCCTCGGCCCTGCCCTTCTTGAACGGCGGCATGATGAGGAAGACCAGCAACATCACCAGCATCAGGTGGATGAGGCGCTGCTGGCGGGCGTCGAGCCCGGCGCGCAGGGCGATGTAGAGCTGGAAGGCGGTCAGGGCGATACCGAGGAGGAGGACGACTCCGCCCACGATCATTCCGCCCTTGCCCTCCCCCCAACGCTCGGCGGCGACCTTCCGCCAGAACGGCGGGGCGTCCTCGCCGAGACCGTCGACGTCGGGCAACGCGCCGGCGGAGGTTCCGGTCTTGGCCATGTTCTTCCTCGGGTTCACTGGGGTGCTTCGTTGGGTTTTCGGTCGGTGGGCGTGTCGCACTCCGGCTGGGGGTCGGAGTCGAACAGCAACTGGAGGGTGGTCGCCCGAACGGGTTCGACGACCACCCGTCGGGAGGCCAGGCACGGGGAGAGCCGCACCTCGGAGTCGGGGGTACCGACACGGTGGTCGACCGAGGGCGCGCCCACGCGGATCGCCACCTCCGTGCCGATGTCGCGGTCCATGTCCTCGATGACCCACCACTCGCCGTCGGCCCGGCCGGTGCCCTCCCCCGGCCGGTGGCCCATGCCCGCGCCGAACTGACGCAGTCGGGTGGAGTCGACCACCAGGTTCCCGTCCCTGACCTCGATGTACTCCTCGATCGGCAGGTGGTCGATCGAGTGGACGTAGGAGATGGTGAACAGTTCACCCTCGGCCAGGGGCAGGTGGCCGAGCCGGTCCTCGTCCACACTCAGCCGGAGCGCGGGCCACAACGGCAGCGCGGCGGCGGCGACCGCCGCCCCCACGAGGAGGGCGGCGGCGCTGGCGGACCGGAGCACGGATGCCTACTCTTCGGTGGAGTCGGTCTCGGGCAACAGGTCCTCGGGGATCTCGACGCCCTCCTCCTCGTAGAAGCGGACGGCGCCCGGGTGGACCGGGACCGGGCTGTTCTCGATGGTCTCCGGGACGAGGTAGTCCTCGCCCGGGGCGTAGACGCCGATGACCTCGTCGATGTTGTCGAACATCGCCTTGGTGATCTCGTAGGCCTGGTCCTCGTTGAACTCACCGGGCACGACCAGGGCGTTCCACACCGCGATGGTGTTCACGTCGTCGTCGATGCCCGGGTAGGTGCCGCCGGGGATGGTGTGCTCGGTGTAGCCGCCGTAACCGGCGACGATGGCCTCGCGCTCCTCGTCGCACATCTCGATGATGTCGATGTCCTCGGTGGTGCCCAGCTCGGTGATGCCCGAGTGGCCCTCGCCGACGACCCAGGAACCGGCGTCGAGCTGGCCGTTGGACAGGGCGTTGGCGGTCTCGGCGTAACCCAGCTGCTGGAGTTCGACCTCGGTCGAGGCGATCTCCAACGTCTCGAACACCTGGTTGGTGGTGGCCTCATTGCCACTACCGATGTCACCAACGGAGTAGCGGCTGCCCACCACGTCGGAGAAGCACTCGAAGCCCTTGTCCGCGGCGATGTCGGCCAGGGTCACCGCGTGGAACACGTTGGGGTACATGACCGCGAGGGAGTACGTCCGGGCCGGGTCGGCCTCGAAGTCACCGGTGCCGTTGAAGCCCTGGTCGGCGGCGTCACCCTGGACGATGGCCAGGTGGCCATCGCCGCTGTTGAGGAGGCGGATGTTCTCCACGGAGGCGCCGGTGGCCTCGACGGAGGCACTCTGGCCCTCCAGGTTGTCACCGATGATCGTGCGCAGCGCGCCGCCGATCGGGTAGTACACACCGCTGGTACCACCGGTGACGATGCTGAGGTCGGACTGGACCGGGGCTCCGCCGAGCCCGACGTCCTCGGTCGCCTGCTCGGCCGGTTGCGCGCCACAGGCGGCGAGCGTGACGACACTGGCGGGGATGGCGGCCAGGGACAGCAGTGTGCGTCGCATGGTCGGTCGGTCCTCTCGGGGGTTCTGGGGCAGGGGGGATCAAGGGTGTGACCGGGGCCACTTTCCGTCGCCAGAAAGGTAGTGGCCGCGCCCGGGGGAGCAACACCCCCACGGGTGGGATTTGAGCCTTTCCTGAGGTTCGGGTCCGGTTGCTATCGTGCGAACATGGCGCGGCCCCCCACCCACCGTCTGTGGGCGACCTCCCGAATCCTGATCGCCGGTCTCCTGACCGTCTGTCTGCTCTCCTGGTCGCATCCTCCACGCTCGGACCCACTCCGCCTGGCCATCGGCACAGGCGGTAGTGGCGGCGTGTACCACGTCTATGGCGCCGGGTTGGCGAGGGTGACAGAGCCCGACCCGAACACCCAGATCACCGCCCTGACCACCGCGGCGAGCGTGGAGAACAATCGGCTGGTCGCCTCCGGCGCGCTGGACGCCGCCTTCACCCTCGCGGACGTGGCCGCGCTGGCCGTCGAGGGCCGGGAACCGTTCGATCGCGCGCTGCCCATCAAGGCGATCGCCCGGTTGTACGACAACTACACGCACGTGGTGGTGCGCGCGGATTCCCCCTACGAGGAGGTCGCGGACCTGGCCGGGACCTCCGTTTCGGTGGGAGCCAGGGGTTCGGGCACCGAGATGATCGCCGAACGGCTACTGGACACCGCGGGTCTGGCCGAGGACACCGACTCGGACGTGGACCGACAGCGGTTGTCCATCGGCGGCTCGGTCCGAGCATTGGAGGACGAGCGCATCGACGCGTTCTTCTGGTCCGGAGGCCTGCCGACCCAGGCCGTCTCCGACCTGGCCACGCGGACCCCGGTGCGTCTGCTGGACCTGTCCGAGCACGTTCCGGAGCTGGTGGACGAGTACGGGGAGTTCTACTCCGAACTCCCCGTGCCGGCCGAGACCTACGAGAACGTGCCCGCGGTGCGCACCATAGGGGTGCCGAGCCTGATGGTGGCCGGTTCCCGAATGCCGGACCGGTCCGCCCGGGAGTTCACCCGGCTCCTGTTCGAGTCGCGGAACGCACTGGTGGAGATCCACCCGGTCGCCCTTCACCTGCACCCGCGATCGGCCATCGCCACACTGCCGGT